>NZ_KV793293.1:0-29147 GCF_001808425.1 Pseudomonas sp. HMSC08G10
CGAGCGTGCTGCCGCGATGGGGCCGGCAGTCAGTGTCACGTTGCCTTTGAGCGTGCCGAGGGCGCTGCCTTTGAACTGCGGGGTGACGGTCCACACACCGGCCTTGGTGCCGGAGAGGCGTGCGCTATAGCTGCCAGCGGTGGTTTCGGTCACTTGGCCGAGAGTGATGCCGGTGCCTGGCGAGGTGCCGGCAGCATCCTTGACGAGGAAGGTCAGTTGGTCGGCGATGTCCGGGACCGGATTGCCATCGGCATCGTTGGCCGTCAGGGTGAGGGTGGCCACGGTGGTGCCGCTGGTGTCGATCTCGTCGGGAGCGATCTTGAAGGTGGAGGTGCCGGCGTCGGGTACCCGGTCCATGATCGCGATGTTGGCTTGAGCCAAGGCGGTGTTCTGGACCGACGGCGTGAGGGTCAGGGCCTCCGGCAGGGTGCCGGCGGTGACGGTCACTTCGTACACCCCAACCGATTTACGGCTGAAGTCCGACACCTTGGCGCCGGTGCTGGCGGTGCCACGGCTCACGGCCATGCTCAGGTCGCTCAGCGGCACGTCGATCAGGCCATCCTGGGCGTCGCGCACGGTCAAGGTCACCACCTGGACGCCACCTTTGGTCGGCACGACGCTGTCGGTGGGCAGGAAGGTGCTGCGCGCGGCATCGAACACCGGCGCGTTGACCGTGACTTGTGTTTCGCTGCGGTTGGAGCGGTTGCCTTGTTTGTCCACGGCCACGCCATGCAGGGTGTAGGTGTTCAAGGCCTGGGCACCGGTGCGGTATTGGGGCAGGGTCAGTTGATAGTCGCTGCCGCCCAGGTGCTCGATCTTGCCACCGGCCTGCAGCAAGGTGGCGGCGCTCCAGTCGATGCGCTCCAGGCCGTACTTGCTCTGGACCGTCACCTGCAAGGACTTGCGCTCGCCACTGGCCCCGGCCAGCTGACGGGCGACGTTCAGGCGAATGACTTCTTTCTTGCGGTATTCGAGGACGATGTTGTTGTTGCGCTCGACCAGGTCGTAGCGGCTGCCGGCCAGGGTGCGCATGGCGGCGACTTTGCTTGGGTCGGTCTGCTTGCTCCAGCTCTGGCCCAGGCTCCAGTTGAACTGCATGCCGAACTGGGTATCGCTGGCACCGGCATTGCCCCGACGCTGCTCGGCGCTGAAGGTGAGCAGGGGGATCGGGGTGTAGGTGACGCCGGTGGTGATGGCGTGAGGATTCTTCTTGCGGTTGTCCTTGCCGAACAGGCCGACTTCGCTGCCGTAGTATTTTTCATAGGTCAGCTTGCCGCCCAATTGCGGCATGGAGGGCAGCCAGCCTTCGGCGCGCACGTCCCAGCCGTTGGCTGGACGCTCTTGATAGTCGTCCAGGTCCGGCGAGGTGCGCCAGCTGCTCAGGCGATGGTAGCCGTTGGCGCTGAGCTTGAGGTAGTCGCGCCAGTACTCAACGCCCACGCCCAGGCGCGAGTGGCTGCGCGAGAGGTCGTGGTCGAAGAAGGTATTGGCGCCGACCATGTAGCCATCGTTGAAACGACGCACGCCCACACCCAGGTTGGCCTGGTTGCGGTCATCGGTGCGGTGGATGCTGCCTTGGGTGAAGAGCAGGTGTTTTTCTGTGTCGTGTACCGGCAGCAACAGGTCGAGCGAAGAGCTGGCCAGGGAGAGCTTGTCATCGACGTCGATCTGCACGCGGGCGGTGCCGAAGCGGCTCAGCCATTCCTGGGTCTGGGTGCTGACTTCGCTGGCCGCCATGCCACGGGCCATGGACGCGGCTGCGTCGCCCTTGTTGACGTCCGAGGTGAGGAAGTTGGCGGTGCCGCTGGCCATGCCGGCGAGCTTGCGGGCCTGTTCTTCGTCCTGTTTGTCCAGCGTCTCGCGGGTCACGCCGTTGGAGTTGAGCTCCGGCAGGGCCATGCGCGGGGCGCTGGGCACTTCCAGGCGGTCGCCTGGGCGCAGGTTGTCGAAGCCATTGGCGAAGACGCGGAGCTGGTTGAGCGCACGCAGCTCAGCGACGGTCATGTTGAAACGGGCGGCCACGCGCTCGACGGTTTCGCCGGGGGCCAGGGTGTGAAGGACGGTATGTTGAGTTTGCGCGGCACCAGGCTTTTGATCGCTGGCGGCACCGGCGTGGGTGGGGGTGAGGGCGACGGTCAACGGCAAGGTGGCCTGGATGGCGATGTTCATCCAGGCCAACGCTCGGGTTGAGCGTGATAAATGCGAGTGCGATTTCCTAATCATCAGATAATCCCGAAAGTTCTCCAAACGCCAAATACTGGCGAAAGCCCGTATCACCCACCGCACTTTGCAGGCGGCCAGGAAAGTTGCAGGAGGGAAGTTGCTCCTGAACTTTTTATTAGAAAGAGGTGCCGGCGGTATTGTCCGCTCGGGCGATGCAGGCAAGTGTGTAACTCCCGGGGCCGCGCGCTGCAGCGTGTGGGCGCTGAGGTGCAGGAGCCTTGGGTGTTACAGGTTTGATATTCGAAATAACGCAGCTAAGTTAGGGCTGCTGTGATGTGAAGAGTACGGGGATGAGTCGGGCGAATCTGTAGGAATTATCCGATTCTGTAGGAATAGGTAACTTTTTGGATGAAGTTGTAGGACAACTCTACAAGTTTCAATGGGAGGGGGAGCACGGTTTAGCTTTTACTGTAAGCAACTTTGGGAGGCAACGGGCAAACGGCTTAGCCCCTGGGTGCGCAGGGCGCCCCCAGGGGTAGGACACTCAACCAAAGGTGGTGCCGGCGAGCATGCCACCGTCGATGATGAACTCGGAACCGGTGCAATAGCTGGACTCGTCACTGGCCAGGAACAGCACTAGGTTGGCCACTTCCTCGGGCTGGCCGATACGCGGAATCGGCAGGCCTTTGTAGACCTGCGCCGGGTCGAAATCGGCCATTTCCGGTGGACGTGACATGACCGTGTCGATGCCGCCCGGGTGCACCGAGTTGACCCGGATCCCCAAGGCGCCCAGCTCCAGAGCCGCGGCCTTGGTCATGCCGCGCACGGCGAACTCCCGCACGGGCTGTTCGCCATCCCAGAGGCGGGCTTGAGCGATGCGAAACACCGTCCAGGGCCCGACGCCCAGTTGCAGCCAATGGTCGATGCTCTGCTCAAGGTCTGGGACCACGAATCCGAGTTGATCGAAGGCTTGTGGAGCAGGGTGGTGCACGGCCCGTCCTCTCTATGGCACGTATTTATTATTTTGTGTCGGCATAATGGCGCAAAATAATAATTGTGTGTCATTTAGGCAACGAACTTCGTCGCCTCGCGACATGATCCGGCCAGGGGCCCCGCTGCGGCCCATCGCAGGCTTCACCACCTCCTACAAAAAGCGACGTAGGCCGCAGTAGGATTAGGCGAAGCCAGCGATGGGACACCCGCAGCCCCACGTTTCTCGCCCTTGCTCCCGTCCCCGAACCTTGGCACCCTTTGCCGGCCATTGCGTATCGCCAATACAGCAACAAAAGGAACCGCCAAGGTGAGCTGGGAAAAAGTCGGGAAAGCCCTCGTGGGCGTGCTGGTCGTCGCGACCTCGGTCGCTGCGCTGTATGTGGCGCTCAAGGACGACAGCGGTCTTGAGGCGCGTCTGACCTACGCCTACCTGACCTACCCGAGCCAGTTCAGCGAGCGCATCAGCACCACCAACGATCTGCTCAAGTACGAGCGCCTGCACGCCCAGGTGAGTGCCATCGGCAAAGGCACGTTGAATCATCAACAGGTCGACAAGCTGGTCGACCTGGCCCAGGCGCCTTACCTGCAACTGTTCGCCAAGCCCTTCGAGGCGGGGTTGGTGGACCATCGCACCGGCCTGCTCATCGAGCTGCGCAACAAGGGCCAGACGCCGCTCAAGAACGTACACATCCGTCTGCCAGCCAAGGGGCTGGTGCAGATTCGCGACGACGCCGGCAACGACAACATCCTCCAGGCGCCGACCAGCACGATCGATATCGACGCGATCGGGCGGGAAGGGGCGTGCAAGGTGTGGGTGTACTTCGACTCCGACTACTCGCTGATTCGCCAGGGCGGGATCAGCATTCGCCATGCCGGCGGGGCGGCGGATGTGCAGGTGTACCGGGAACTGGTGGGGTTCCCGGCCTGGGTCGGGCGCTATAGCCGTGAGGTCAGTGTGCTGGTGGCGGGGCTGGCGATGGTTGTGCTGGGGTTGTGTGCCGTGTGCCTGAGGCAGCGGCGCAAGCTGGCGCGTCTTCGCAAGGCCGCCTGATTCGCGGCGCCTGCTTCGCGGGTAAACCCGCTCCCACAAGGGCTGTCTCGAGCCCGCTTCTTGGGTGAGCCCGCTCCCACTGGCACCAGCGCAAGCCGTGTGGGAGCGGGTTTACCCGCGAATGGGCCGCTACCGGCACTCATTCATATGTAGCCGATCAACAACAACACCAACAGCACGACCAGCACCACGCCGATGATGCCGGAAGGGCCGTAGCCCCAGGCGCGAGAGTGGGGGAACACAGGCAAACCACCAATCAACAGCAGGATCAGGATGATGATGAGGATCGTGACCATGGTTGAATCCTTGCGTCAGTGGATGGGAAGGGGCCCGGCAATGTTGGCCTCTTGCTAAGTCCGACTGTTGCGTGGACGCAAAGATTCCATCGAATCCCGGATCGTCGCCTCAGTTGTGTTCCTCATGCAGGGCCAGGCTCTGGCGCAGCAGCTCGAGCATGGCACTGCGCAGCGCCTCGGGCGCCTGGACGCGGATCGCGCCAGCGTGGGACAGCAGCCAGCCCATCAGCGTGGCGTTGTCCTGCACCGTGGCGCTGAGGTGGGCGCCGCCACCGGGCAGGGCGTTCAGGCGCATGTCCCCGGCCAGCGGCTGTTGTTGCAGGCGTTGGGCCAGGGCATCGTCGACCCAGGCCTGCAATTGCACGGATGGCGCGGGGGCCAGCTCGTTCGGCTGCAGGGGGCGAACCTCGCCCGGGGTCAGGCCCGCCTTCCAGTGCCAGCCGTAGGGCATGCCTTTGGCATTGCACTGCAACGGGAACAGGGTCGCCAGTTCGTTGAGATCGCGTTCGACCGTGCGCTTGGTGGTCTTGTGGCCGATCCTGGCCAGCGCTGCTTGCAACTGGGTGGCGCTCATGCCGGGGTGACGGTGGGGCAACAGGTTGAGCAACTGCCATTGGCGAGCGACGGTGTGGCGGGTGGTATGGCTGGGCAACGCGGCATCCTTGTCGAGCAGGGGGCTGATCGCTCGGGTAGTGGCGATTGGCTATGTCGGGAAGCATACACAAGCTGGCGGATCGGATCCAACTTGTGGCGATGGCGGCGGGGGCGATATGGGCTGAGGGTTTGGGGCCGTTGTGCGGCCCATCGAAGGCGTCCGCCTGTTCCTAGGGGAGGCTACGCCGTCCTTGTGCTTACGCCAGGCTTTCGCACAGGCCCTCGATGAAGGCTTGCTCGGCCCGGCTCATGCGCTGGTCGCGGTTCCACAGCAGGTGCACATCCACATCGGCGATGCCGTCGAGCGGCGGCAGTTTCCACAGCAGTCCGGCGGCGACGTCCTCCTGCACGCCATGTTCGGGCAGGCAGCCGATGCCGAACCCGGCGATCACCAACCGGCGCACTTCCTCGAAGCTGGGCGAGGAGGCGACGATGCGGCCGGTGAAGCCTTGCTGGTCACGGAAGATGGTCAACGGCGAGAGCATGCCGCCGATCTGGTCGCTGCTGAAACTGACGAAGTTCTCCTGCTTGAGGTTGCCCTCCAACTGCCCGAACAAGCGGTGGTGCTTGCCGCAGAAGAATGCATAGCGCTGGCGCTGGAGCAGGCGCTGCTCGAGGCGGGCATGCCGGTGGCGGCTCAGGCTCAGGCCGGCGGTGGCGGTCTTTTCCTGCAGCGCAGCGACGATGTCGGTGCTGCGCATCACCTCGATCTCCATCTCCACCCTCGGGTACTGCTGGTGGAAACGCGCCAGGAAGTCATCGAAGCGCTGGCAGCACAAGCGGCTGATCATCAGCAGGCGGACCTTGCCGACCACCTCCGCGCTTGGCTGCTCCAGCAGCCCGCTGATCTGCGCGACCTGCCCATACACCTCGCCTGAGAGCTCGAACAAGCGCTCGCCCACCTCGGTGAGTACGAAGCGTGGTCCGCGGCGGGCGATCAGCGGGCGACCGAGCTGCTCTTCCAGGCGCTTGAGCGCCTGGCTCACCGCCGGTTGGGTCAGGTGCAGACGCGCGGCGGCGCGGCTGATGGAGAGCTCCTGGCCGATCACCCGGAAGGTGCGCAGCAGGTTCCAGTCGAGGCGGTCGTTGAAGGGGCGGTTGGGCATGGTGGGGTTCGATGATCAACGGGTGGAGACTTGAGTTTAGCGGTGCGCGTACGGCCGGGGCCGGTAGGGGCTACATCCCGCCCCGACGCACATGCTTGACCAGCACCTTCTCCAGCAATTCCCACATGGCCGGCTCGGTGCTGAAGGCCACGTTGAAGCGCATCCAGCCGGTGGCCTTGGCATCGACCATGAACAACTGACCGGGCCCGAGCATGATGCCTTGCTCCAGGGCATCGTCCAGCAGCGCGGCGCTGTCGGGGATGGCGGGGTGGCGGGTCCAGATGTACATGCCTTCGTCGGACTCGGTGAACAGCTCGAAGCCCAGCCGGTGCAGGTGCCGGCCGACTTCCTGGTGGGCTTCGGCCAGGCGCTGGCGCAGGCGCTTGAGGTGCTTGCGCCAACGGCCGTCGATGATGGCCGCATACACCACGCGCTCCATCACCTGGGAGGTGGTGAGCCCCGAGCGCATCTTCAGGTGCAGCAGATGTTGCATGAGTTCGGGGTTGGCCAGCAGGTAGCCGACCCGCACATTGGGCGAGATGCTCTTGGAGTAGCTGCCCACGTACACCACCTGTTGCAGGTGATCGAGGCTGGCCAGGCAAGGCTGCGGCTCGGCGATCATGTCGGCGTACAGGTTGTTTTCCACCAGACGGAAACCATGGCGAGCGGCCAGTTGCAGCAGGCGATGCAACTGGGGCAAGGGGGTACGCGAGCAGGTGGGGCTGTGCAGGTGCGGCTGGGTGAAGAACGCCGTGGGCCGGTGGTGGGCGAGCAGGCGCTCCAGTTGGTCCAGGTCGTAACCGGCCGGGGTGCGTGGTACGCCCACCAGGGTCGCGCCCTGGGTGCGCAGGATGCTCATCAGGTTGGGGTAGCCGGGGTCGTCCACCAGCACCACATCGCCTGGGCGTACCAGGGTGCGCACGGCCAGGTCCAGGGCTTGGCTGGCGCCGTGGGTGAGCATCAACTGTGCAGGATTGGCGACGATCGACAGCTCTTGTTGCAGGTTCTGCGCGGTCAGCACACGCAGCTCGGGCAGGCCCATGGGGTCGCCATAGCCGGACAGTTCCAGGGGGCTGCCGGCCACCTGGCGCAGGCCACGACGCAGGCCGTCTTCGTACATCCAGTCATTGGGTAGCCAGCCGCAGCCGGGTTTGTACGGCAGTTGTCGGGTTTCGAAGATCTGTTGCAGGTACCACTCGGAATTGAACGTCGGCCGGGTGGTATCGGCCTCCTGCTGCTGGTTGTCGAGCAACTCGCTTGCCGCACGGTTGACGAAGAACCCCGCGTTGCCCCGGCTGACCAGCAAGCCCTGGGCGACCAGGCGGTCGTAGGCTTCGACCACGGTGAAGGTGCTCACCGAGTAGGTGGCGGCGAAGGCGCGGATCGAGGGCACCTTGGCGCCAGGCTTGAGGGTCTGTTTGTCGATCAGCTCGCGCAACCCATCGATGATCTGGTTGACCAGCGGCGTGGAAGAGTCGGGGTGTAGTTGCAGCATTCGGGTGCCTTCAGGGGTGCGTATCGCCAAGCGCCTGCAGGGTGTTGCGGGTGTATTGCATTGGCGGCCTGTACAGTGCAGTGCGTATTTCGTGCCGCTGTGCATGGCTCTGTGTGGCAGACATTTTTACATTACGTGTCAGTTATCGCCACCAGCGTACATGTCAGCGTCATGCACAATCACAAATTCGCTGCTTTGCCGTCGAGGTCCGCCTCGCACCTTCATTTCGTCGCACCGAGCAGTTGCCGCTCGGCCAGCACAGGTTTCAGTTCGTCCGAGGGCCAGCCTTCGGACGCGTAAGCAGGCCGCCATGGAAGGCCTGCGTGTGCCCCAGAGCACACCTTCCTGCCCGCATAAGTACTGATGTTAGGTGAGACCGATAGCCATCGGGGTTTCACAGTTTTTCCTTGGATAAAAAGAAGCACGGGGTACACAACTGATGGACGCAACATCCACATCCACCACCGCGAAGGGAGCGCACGAGAGCAAGCTCAGTGCCTCCCTCAAGTCGCGCCACCTGACGATGATGTCGATCGCCGGGGTCATCGGCGGCGCCTTGTTCGTCGGTTCCGGCAGCGTGATCCACAGCGCCGGACCGGCTGCGGTCCTGGCCTACCTGGCCGGCGGCATCCTGGTGGTGCTGATCATGCGCATGCTCGGCGAGATGGCGACTTCCTCGCCGGACACAGGCTCGTTCTCTACCTACGCCGACCGCGCCATCGGCCGCTGGGCCGGTTTCACCATCGGCTGGCTGTACTGGTGGTACTGGGTCATCCTGATGGCCTGGGAAGCCTACGTGGCGGGCAAGATCCTGCATGGCTGGTTCCCTGGCGTCAGTGTCAACGTGTTCGTGCTGGCCACGACCTTGGTGCTGATCACGGTCAACTTCTTCAACGTCAAGCACTACGGCGAGTTCGAGTTCTGGTTCGCGCTGATCAAGGTGGTGGCGATCGTCTGCTTCCTGACCGTGTGCACCGCGGCGGTGTTCAACATCTGGCAGTTCGGTGAAGTGCGTGGCGTGAGCCACTTGACCGCCGAAGGCTTCATGCCCAATGGCATAACCACGGTGATCGGAGCGCTGCTAGGGGTGATGTTCGCCTTCCTGGGCGCGGAGATCGTGACCATCGCGGCGTCCGAAGCCAAGGATCCGTCCACCCAGATCGTCAAGGCGACCAACTCGGTGGTCTGGCGTGTGTGCCTGTTCTACGTGGGTTCGATCTTCCTGATCGTCTGCCTGGTGCCGTGGAACGACCCGCACCTGGGTGAGTCCGGCTACGGCGCCTACCGTCGTACCCTGGAGCTGCTGGGTGTGCCGTACGCCGAGCTGTTGATGAACTTCGTGGTGCTGACCTCGGTGAGCAGCTGCCTGATCTCCGGCCACTACACCGCCTCGCGCATGCTGTTCTCCCTGGGCCAGCGTGGCGATGCACCGTCGATGTTCAAGATCACCCGTGCCGGTACCGGCGTGCCGGTGTACGCGATCATGGGCTCGTGCGTGGTGGCGATCTTCTGCGCGCTGATCAACTTCAGCGAGACCCTGCGTCCGAAGGACGTGCTGGAAACCCTGATGAACACCACCGGCATGATTGCCCTGCTGGTGTACCTGGTGATCGCCTTCTCGCAGCTGCGCATGCGTCGCAAGCTGCAGGCCGAAGGCAAGGAGATCCGCCTGAAGATGTGGCTGTTCCCGTGGCTGACCTACCTGGTGATCGCCTTCATCGTGGCGGCCCTGGTGACCATGGCGTTCATGCCTGACTACCAGATCCTGGTGATCTCCACCGGTATTGCCGCGGCCATCGTGGTGGCCATGGGCGTGGTGCACCAGATCCGTACCGGCAACCGCCACTAAGGCGTTCTTGCTGCATGACGCGGCCGGGTCCCCTCGGGGACCCGGCCGTTTTCATTTTTGCGCGTCCGACCGGCTCACCACGGTCAGCCAGCGGGTGTAGGTGTCTACTTTGATGGGCAGCTCGGCGCGCAGCTCGGCCAGGGCCTGGTCGCTGTCGTCCAAGGGCAGGTCGCGCCAGACCCGCAGGCCTTGTAACGCCTCGGCGTCGAACCACAGCAATCCCTGACGGTGACGTGCCAGGCGCTCCAAGGTCTCGCTCAGGGGCTGGCCGTCTGCGGGCAGGCGCTGCAGATGCCACGCCGCCTGCAAGGTGCTGCTGTCCACGCTACCCAGGGTGCCCGGACCGCTGTCCTCGAAGCGCAGGTGCTGACCTTCGCGCAATGACAAATGGCCCGTGTCGCCCTCGAGGTCGGCCTGGCCACGCAGCACACTGACCTCGCTGACATCGCCCAGGCGCTCGACGATCAACTGCCCCGCCAGGGGGCGCAAGGTGCCCTGGGGCGTGCTGATCCGAAAAGGTCGTGCATCGTCTGTGGCGATCTCGATCAACAGCTGGCCCTTGAGCAGTTGCAGGTGCCGCTGAAGGGCATCGAATTCCACATCCACCGAAGAGCTGGCGTCGAGGGTCAGCAGGCTGCCATCTTCGAGCTTGCGGGTCAGGCGGTGCTGGCTGTCGGTGGCAAGGTCGGCCAGCTCGAAGCCTTGGCCCATCCACGGGGAAGCGAGCAGGGCGGAGGCCGCCACCAGGGCCACAATGGCCAGGGGCAAGGCGAGGCGTGGAAACAGACGGCGTGGGGTCATGGGCGTGGGGCGTATTTCTGGCTGGGCTCAATCCAAGGATAGCCCCTTCACAAGCCCAGGCCCTGCGCGGCGTCAGTGGCCTGGCGGGTCTTCGTGCTGGCGGCGATAGGCACCGGGTTGCACGCCCACGGCCTTGGCGAACGCGCGGGTGAAGGCCGCCACCGATTGATACCCCACCTGCGCCCCGACTTGCTCCACGGTATTGCCGGCCTTGAGCAACTGACAGGCATGGCGCATGCGCAGCGCCAGTAGCACCTGGCCCGGCGATTGCCCGGCCAGGTCGTTGAAGCGCTTGAAGAATGCCGAGCGCGAAAGGCCCGTGCAGGCGGCCATGCTTTCCAGCGTCCAGGCCTGGCCCGGGCTGGCGATCAATTGCTCCAGCAGCGGGGCGAAGGCTGGCTGGCGGGCGAGGGCGACCAGCCCGTGCAAGGCCTCCCCGGCATGCACCTGCTGGCGCAACACGTACAGGAACAACAGATGAGTCAGGCGCTCGAGCAATGTCTGCGAGGGCGCGGGTGAGCGGCGGCATTCTGCCAGGATCAACTCGAACAACGCCCGCGCGGCATGCCCGGCCGGGTCATCGGCGCGCAGCAGGATCCAGTCGGCCAGGCCGTCGACGATCAGCGTCGACAGCCCCGATTGAAAGTGAAAGAACCCACACACCAACCCGACGCCTTCCTCGGCCTGGGTGTCCAGTGCCTGCATGTGCTGGCGTGGCTGAGTGCAGGCGCTGGCCGGGTTGGCATCACTGGAAAGCCGATAGCCCAGGTCGCGCAGCAGGAACACCGCATCGCCACGCTCCAGGCGCACGGCCTCGGGATGGCCATCGACATGCAGCCAACAATGCCCCTGCACCACCAGATGGAAACTGGCCCGGCCCATTCCCTGGGTGCTGGCATGCCAGCCGCCACAGTAACGGCCCACATGGAACAGGCTGGCATCGAGCTCCAGGCGCTCTAATAACCAATCGACAAGGTGGCTGGATGAAATCATCTAATACAAAGACTCAGGAGCAAGGAAAGGCGACTGATGAATATGGAGGCGGATTCTTATAACCAACAGACTATAAGCACACCTACCCAAGGAGACGACTTCATGACATCGCGCATTACTCTACACACTCTGCAAAGCGCCCCGGAAGCGGCACGGCCTTTCCTGGAAAACGCCCTGAAGAACTCAGGCTTCATCCCCAACTTGCTGGGCGTCCTGGCCAATGCGCCGGCGGCCCTGGAAACCTACGTGACCGTCTCGGCACTCAATGGCAAAGCCGGGCTGACCCTGGCCGAGCGCGAAGTGGTGCAGTTGATCGCCGCGACCGAGCATGGCTGCGACTTCTGCGTCGCCGGTCACACCGCTGTGGCGCTGAACAAGGCCAAGCTGCCTCAGGAAGTGGTCGACGCCTTGCGTGCCCGCGGCGAGCTGCCCAATGCCCGGTACGAAGCCCTGGCGGCGTTCACCCGCGAAGTGATCGCCACCCGTGGCAACGTCAGTGACGCTACCTACGGCGCCTTGCGCGAGGCGGGCTACAGCGAAGGCAACGCCCTGGAAGCGATTCTCGGCGTGAGCCTCGCGACCCTGTGCAACTTTGCTAATGTGTTCGCCCAGACGCCGCTCAATGACGAGCTGGGCCAATACCGCTGGCAGCCTTCGGCCTGATCCGCCTGGTGCCGGCCTGGCCGGCGTTTCGAACAAAGGAGTAGGGACATGCTTGATTGCGCATTTCGACAATGGCTGGATGCCAATGCCGAAGCCATCGACCAGGGCCAGTGCGATCCGCACCTGGTACTGGCGCACATCGCCGAATCGCAGCTGCTGCGTGTCGGTATCGAGCCCGCCCTAGGCGGCTCGGGCGGGCGGGTCACCGACGCCGTCGAAGCCATCGCCGCCATCGCCAGCCGGTCCCTGGCCGCGGCCTTTGTCTGCTGGGGCCAACGCTCGTTCATCGAGTACCTGCTGCAGAGCCCCAACCAGGGCCTGCGCGAGCGGCTGCTGCCCAGCTTGCTTGCCGGTGAGCTGGCCGGTGCCACCGGGCTGTCCAACGCCATGAAGTACCTGTCGGGCATCGAGGCCTTGCAAGTCTGCGCCCAGCCTGCGGCAAACGGCTGGGCCCTGGACGGCCGCCTGCATTGGGTGACCAACCTGCGCAAAAGCGGCTTTGCCGTGGCTGCGGCGATCGAAGACGCCACCGGCGGCCCTCCGTTCGTGGTGGCAGTGCCTTCGAACCTGGCGGGCCTCGAGCGCTCCGACGACCTGGCGTTGATGGGCTTGCAGTCGAGCAACACCGCCGCGCTGGCATTCCATCAGGTAGCACTGGGGCGCGAGTGGCTGCTGCATGACAATGCCCGTGAGTTCCTGCCTAAAGTGCGTCCGGCGTTTCTGGCACTGCAGTGCGGCATGGCCATCGGCCTTGCGCGGCGTGCACTGGAGGAAGTGAGCGGGCACCTGCAGGGGCGCGGATCGTTCCTCGACGAGGCCCGGCAGGTACTGGCCGAACGCTTGGAAAATACCGTGGACGAGCTCAAGCAGGGCTTGCTGGAAGGGCGCTTCACCCAGCAGCCGGCAGCGTTGTTCAAACTGCGCATCCTCCTTGCCGAAAGCGCAGCCGATGCCGTGCAGTTGGAACTGCAGGCCAGCGGCGGCAGGGCTTACCTCACCGCGTATGGCGAAGGTTTCGCCCGGCGCTGGCGCGAGTCGGCGTTCGTGCCCATCGTCACCCCGAGCCTGGTGCAACTGCGTGCCGAGCTGCAGCGTCAGGCGGCTGCAGCATGACCCAGGCGTTACTCCAAGCCCGCGACATCAGCCTGGGCTACCCTCGCGATGGCGGCTGGCAGACTGTACTGGAGCGCTTCGACCTGGCCCTGGCGCCGGGAGAAGTGGTCAGCATCCTGGGGCCCAGCGGGGTGGGCAAGTCCAGCCTGCTGCGCGTAATGGCCGGGCTGCAGCAACCTTGCGGCGGCAGCGTGACCCTGCACGGCGAGCCGTTGCAGGGGCCGCACCCGCGTCTGGCCGTGGCCTTCCAGGACCCGAGCCTGCTGCCCTGGCTGAGCCTGGAGAAGAACGTCGCCTTCGGCCTGGACTTCGCCCGTCAGCCCAAACTCAATGCAGCCGAGCGGCGCGCCCGTATCGACCATGCCATCGAGGCAGTGGGGCTGGACCACGCGCGCAGCCAGTACCCCGCGCAGCTCTCCGGTGGCATGGCCCAGCGCACTGCGCTGGCCCGCTGCCTGGCGCGTCAGCCCCAGGTGCTGCTGCTCGATGAACCCTTCGGCGCGTTGGACGAGGTGACCCGCGCAGACATGCAGCAACTGCTGCTGCAGTTGATCGCCACCCATCGCACGGCGGCGGTGCTGATCACCCACGATATCGACGAAGCCCTGCTGTTGTCCGATCGCGTGTTGCTACTGGGCAACCACCCGGCGCACATCCTCGGGCAATGGGCTGTCGACCTGCCGCAGCCACGGGCGCAGCGGGTCGAGGAGCTGGGCACGTTGCGTATCGAGATCCTCAAGACCCTACGGCGGGCGAGCCGCTCCCCAGACCCTGTTCCTTCTCCCTTGCCGCTGCCGTCGGAGGCTCGCCATGTGCATGGATGACTGCTGTTCTTCTACTTCCCGTCGCGACTTCATCAAGCTCAGCGCGATGCTCACCGCGGCAGGCGCCTTGCCGCTGCTCTCGAGCTTGCAGGCGCGTGCCGCCAGCGAACCGGACGCCCCGGTGCGCATTGGCTACCTGCCGATCACCGACGCCACGCCGTTGCTGGTGGCGCACAACAATGGCCTGTTCGAAGCCGAGGGGATCAAGGCCGAGCGCCCGGTGCTGCTGCGTAGCTGGGCCCAGGTGATCGAGGCGTTCATCTCCGGCCAGGTCAACGTGATCCACCTGCTCTCGCCGATGACCATCTGGGCCCGCTACGCCAGCCGAGTGCCGGCCAAGGTGGTGGCCTGGAACCACGTGGGCGGCTCGGGCCTGACCGTGGCGCCGGACATCACCGACGTCAAGCAACTGGGTGGCAAGACCGTGGCGATCCCGTTCTGGTATTCGATCCATAACGTGGTGGTGCAGCAACTGCTGCAAGCCAACGGCCTTACACCGGTTTCCAAGCCGGCCAACGCGTCGCTGGCGGCCAACGAGGTCAACCTTTTGGTGCTGCCGCCATCGGACATGCCGCCGGCCCTGGCCAGCAAGCGTATCGCCGGCTACATCGTCGCCGAGCCCTTCAATGCCCTGGCCGAGGACCTTAAGGTCGGTCGCGTGCAGCGCTTTACCGGCGATGTGTGGCGTAACCATGCCTGCTGCGTGGTGTTCATGCACGAGCACGACCTGAACAACCGCCCCGAGTGGTCGCAGAAGGTGGTCAATGCCATCGTCAAGGCCCAGCTGTGGACCCGCGACCATCGAGCCGAGGCAGCCGCGCTGCTGTCGAAGGCCGGTCCCAACAAGTACACACCACATACCCCGCAGGTGCTCGCCAAGGTGTTGGCACCGGCCGCCGAGGACCGCGCCGGTTATATCGCCAGTGGCGCGATCGCGCATCAGCAATGGGATGAGAAACGCATCGACTTCCAGCCGTATCCCTTCCCCAGCTACACCGAAGCGCTGGTCAAGCACCTCAAGGGCACGCTGATCGAGGGCGACAGTGGCTTCCTGGCCGGGCTGGACCCGGCTCATGTGGCGCGCGATCTGGTCGATGATCGCTTCGTGCGCACCGCCATCGAGGCGGCCGGTGGCTTGGCGGCGTTCGGCCAGCCCGACAGTTTCGAGCGCCACGAGGAGTTCGCCGTCTGATGGGCAAGTCTGTCATGCATGGCGCCCTGGGCCTGGCGGGGCTGTTGGGGCTGTTGCTGCTGTGGTGGGTGGGGGTGCAGGTGTTTGGCGAGGCCGACGGCCTTTCGGCGCGTTTCTCGCCCCAGGCAACGCTGGCCAGCCTGGTGCAATTGCTGGGCGAGGGCGAGGTCTATGGGCATGCCTGGGTCAGTCTCAAGCGCATCCTGGTGGGGTTGTTGCTGGCGTTGTTGGTTGGCGTGCCCTTGGGCTTGCTGGTGGGCAGTTACCGCCACCTGGAGGCTGCGACCACACCGGCGTTCCAGTTCCTGCGGATGATCTCGCCGCTGTCGTGGATGCCGGTGGTGGTGATGCTGATGGGGGTGGGCGACCAGCCGATCTACTTCCTGCTGGCCTTCGCCGCGCTGTGGCCGATCCTGCTCAATACCGCTGCAGGTGTGCGCCAGCTCGATCCGCGCTGGCTGCAGTTGTCCCGCAGCCTGAGCGCCACGCGCTGGGAAACCTTGTGCAAGGTGATCATCCCTGGGGTGATTGGCCATGTGCTGACCGGGGTGCGCCTGGCGATCGGCATCTTGTGGATCGTGCTGGTGCCGTGCGAGATGCTTGGGGTCAGCGCAGGGCTAGGCTATTTCATCCTCGATACGCGTGACCGGCTGGCCTATTCGGAGCTGATGGCCATGGTGCTGCTGATCGGTGTGCTGGGGTTCATGCTCGATGCACTGGCCCGTGGGCTGCATCGGCGGTGGGTGCACGCTTGAAATCGCCGGGACCGCCCAGCGGTCCCGTTCAATGCACGGTCTTGCGCTGCTTCACACAGGCCTGTGCCTGCAAGGCCAGGGCATCGAGGCGTTCGTCGCGCTGTTTTTCCGCCGCCATCATGGCCTCGTCACCATGCTGCTTGAGCAGGTAGGCGTGGATTTGCCGTACTTCGGTGGTGCGATAGATCGGGGCGATGTCCAGACGGCCGACCAGTGCGCCACTGGCGTGTCCGGTGCTGCTCATCAGCACCTGCGGGCCGGCGGCGGCGGCCACCTGCAAACCCATTGCCTCGAACCATGGCACTTGCCCTGCAAAGACATTGAGCTCGACACAGGCATAGCGTGACTGGGCATCGGCCAACAGCGCTCGGGCAATGCCTTGGCGGCGGTGGTCTGGGTGCACGGCCAGAAACGCCAGCACGCAAGCCTGATCGTCATCCTGGGCCGGCAGGGCAAGGGCGAAGCCGAGCAGTCGGTCCGGTGCCTCGGCATCCAAGGCCAGGGTCAGTTCCACGGCCAGGCCTCGGGTGCCGTCCATGGCCTGCAAATACTGATGCACCTCCAGGCCGACGCCGTACTGGTACAGCGGGTACAGCGGGTTGTCCGGGGTGATGGCCACGCTGCTCAGTTCACCGACATGGTCGATGACCAGCTGACGGATCTGATTCTGGAAGGATTCGGGGGGCACACCGTCGAGGTGGCTGAGAATGAACATCGGGCAAGCTCCAGCAGGGTCGAACCGTCCCGCGCCGAGCGGCGCGGGAGGCACAGTCTAACCCAGGGCGGCGAGCATCAGGTCGAGGTTCTGCACGGCGGCGCCCGAGGCGCCTTTGCCGAGGTTGTCGAACACGGCCGTGAGTACCACCTGGCCGTGGGCCGGGTTGGCGAACAGGGCCAGGCGCAGGTCGTTGGTGTCGTTGAGTGCTTCGGGGTCCAGTTTACTGGCCGGACCCTGCTGATGCAGTGGCATCACCTGTACATGGCGTGCGCCCTGGTAGTGCTGCTCAAGGCAGGTCTGCAAGTGTTCGGCGGTGATGCCGCCGGCCAGCAGGCGCAGTTGCAGGGGGATGCTCAGCACGATGCCCTGGCGGTAGTCGCCATAACCCGGCAGGAACACCGGGCGCGCAGCGAGCCTGGCGTGTCGCTCGATCTCTGGCACGTGCTTGTGGGCCAGCTCCAGGCCATAGAGTTGCAGGGCGGGCACCTTGACGGCGCTGGTTTGCTCATGAAGCTCCACCGCCGTCCGGCCACCCCCGGAATACCCCGAGATCGCATGGATGCTCAGCGGATAGTCCGCCGGCAGCAGCCCAGCCTGGATCAGCGGGCGAAGCAGGGCGATGGCACCGGTCGGGTAGCAACCGGGGTTGCTCACCCGCTTGGCCCGGGCGATGCGCTCGGGTTGTTCGGCGTCGAGCTCAGGTAGCCCGTAGACCCAGCCGGGCGTGGTGCGGTGGGCGGAGCTGGCGTCGATCACACGTACTGCCGGGTTGTGGATGGCCGCCACCGCTTCACGGGCTGCGTCGTCAGGCAGACAGAGCAGGGCGATGTCGGCGTCGTTGATGGCTTCGGCGCGGCGTTGCGGGTCTTTGCGCTCGGCGTGTGGCAGGGTCAGCAGGCGCAGGTCCTGGCGGCCTTGCAGGCGGGCATGAATCTGCAGGCCGGTGGTGCCTTGGTCGCCGTCGATGAAGACAAGAGGGGTGTGCATGGTGGGGATCCGTGTGCGAGAGAGATGGCCTATGCTCGCCTGCGGCTGGACGAAATAAAATTTGAATATCATGATGCTTGTCTTCAGAAAAAATGAATGACCGTTTCGGTCTTTCCGCGGGTAAATGCGCTCCCAGGCCGACCGCTGAACCAGGATCCACGCCGTACCTGTGGGAGCGGGTTTACCCGCAAACAGGCCAGCCCCCAGAGGCCCCAATGCGCGAAATCAGCCTCGACCGCCTGCGCACGCTGGTGGTCATCGCCGACCTCGGTTCCTTCGCCGAGGCCGCTCGTCAGCTCAACCTGGCTGCGCCCACCATCAGCCTGCACGTGGCCGAGCTGGAAGCGCGCGTGGGGGCGCCGCTGCTCACCCGCACCCGAGGCCAGGTGCGCCCCACCACCGTGGGCGAGACGCTGCTGGGCCGCGCCCGTCGCCTGCTGGCCGATGCCGACCTGGCCCTGGACGAGGTGCGTCGACAGGTGCAGGGGCTGACCGGGCGTGTGCGCCTGGGGGCCTCCACCGGGGCCATCGCCCATCTGCTGCCCAAAGCCTTGGAGCATCTGCGTGAGGCGCATCCGGGCATCGACGTGCAGGTGCAGGTGCTGACCTCCCAGGCTTCCCTGGCGCGCCTGCGTGAGGGCACGCTGGACATCGGCCTGGTGGCGCTGCCCCAGGTAGCGGGCAGAGGGGTGAAGCTCACCCCCTGGCGACGCGATCCGATCATGGCCTACCTGCCGGCCGACTGGCAGCCGCCCGCTAAGGTCACGCCGGCCTGGCTGGCCGAGCGAGCGCTGATACTCAACGACAACACCACCCAACTGTCGCGGGTGACGGCGGAATGGTTCGCCGCAGCGGGGCTATACCCCGAGGCGCGCATCGAGCTGAACTACAACGATGCGATCAAGAGCCTGGTGGCGGCGGGCTATGGCGCGACACTGCTACCCCAGGAAGGCGAAGCGGAGCAACTGAACCCGCGGATTGCCCATCGGCCCTTGCGCCCTGGCCTTTGGCGTCAGCTGGGGATCGCCTGCCGGGAGGGGCAGGTGGAGCGGGCCACCGGGTACGTGCTGCAGGCGCTGGAGCGTTTGCGTCAATGAACTGTGGCTGAATCTTTGAGCAAGGCTATGCTTTTGGCTGCGTCGGGCCCGCCGACGTGCCTGTCAGAAGTCCGGCTTTTCTCACGGAGAACACACCATGAAATCCCTGACACTGCTGCTGATCGCTTCTGCATTGAGCTTCACCGTTCACGCCGAAACCGGCCCGGAAACCAACTGCGCCGCCAAAATCAAGGAACTTGAGGATATCCACCGGACCGATGGCCAGGCCCTGCATGGCGGCATGGCCAAGGACTATCAGAACCTGCTCAACCAGGCCAAGGAGGCTCAGGCCGCAGGCAACATGGCTGAATGCCAGGCTTCGGCCGACCGCGCCAAAACCATCTACAACAAGGCCCGCGGCAAGTAGCGCGCCGACCGCCCGGGCCTGGTCGCCACCGGTGCGATGGGCCTGGGTAGGCGATTGTGATCGTGGCGTTCGTGTCTCTGGGGTAAGCTTTGCGCCGGCAACCCAACGAGACCCTGGCATGACTCTGAACAGCCCCATCCTGGAAAGCCTTCTCACAGGCTTGGCTCAACCTTTCACCCGCCCCGGTTCGCGCAGTGCCATTGCCAAGCACCCCCGCCAAGGACCACTGGCTGTAGGACGGCTCGGGCTAGAAAGCGACGAACAGGGGGATCTGCGGGTCCACGGCGGTGTGGAAAAGGCCATCCACCACTATCCCCACGAGCACTACGCAGCCTGGGCGGCAGAGCTTGGCGAGCATCCGCTGCTGGCCGAGCCCGGCGCATTCGGCGAGAACTTCAGTACCACCGGTTGGCGTGAGGCGGATGTCTGCCTGGGCGACCGGATTCGTGTAGGGTCGGCGCTGCTGGAGGTGTCCCAGGGGCGCATGCCCTGCTGGAAGCTCAACGACCGTTTCGACGTGGCGCAGATGGCCTTGCGCGTTCAGCAAAGTGGGCGCACCGGTTGGTATTACCGGGTGCTGGAGGAGGGCGTGGTGCAGGCGGGCGAGCGCTTGGAACTGGTCGAGCGCCCGCACGGCGAATGGTCGGTGGCGCGCCTGTCGGCGGTGCTGTTCGATAAACACCTAGAGCCTGAGCTGTTACGCGAATGCCTGGCATTGCCGCTGGTGCCATCCTGGCGCAAGACCCTGCAACGGCGCCTGGAGCAACGCCAGGTCGAAGACTGGGCGCCGCGTCTGCACGGCGCCTGAGGGCTGTTGTCAGAACCAGCGGTCGTTGCGTTTACGACCGCGGGTCAATGCCGGCAGGATCAACCCCGCGAGCAGACCGGCCCCGGCGATGCTGCCGCCGTAGACCATGTAGCGCATCATCACTTGCTTGTTCTCGTCACCCAGGCGCGCCTGGGTGTCACGCAGCGACGACTGCACCTGGTCGAGTTGTTCGTTGAGCGACTTGTTGCGCGTTTCCAGTTCGTCGATCAGCGCCTTGCGCGAGTCGAGGGTTTCCTGCATGCCCTGGACGCGATTCTTCCAGCTGTCGTCGATGGTCTTGAGCTGTTCGGACAACTGCGTCACCTGCGCGTCGAGTGCCGGCAAGCGTTCGGCCTGGCCCGGGACCGATTGCAGGTCGCTGCTCAGGATCCATACCAGATCGCCGTTTTGCCCGCGGACCTGGCTGTATTCCCCTTGGGTGCCCACCAGCGTGACCTTCTGCCCGGCCTTGACCGAACCCACTATACGGTGGCCGTTGGTGGGGCCGCTGCGCACATAGGTGCTCAGGCTGTCGCTGACCCAGCGTGCGTCGCTGGCCGGTTCTTCGGCATGCGCGGGGATAGCCAAGGCAAGCAAGGAGGCTGCGAGCAGGGGGGCAAGGGCAAAGGAGGCTGGTCGGGAATCAGGCATGGTGATCTTCGCTGGAGCTGGACAAAAGAAGGCCCGATGACTGGGCCGATGAACCGGTCGGTGAGTTGACCGTCAGCGAAAGACCGTTTTTATCGAAGCAGGTTCACTGCTTGTTGTAGGAAATGTCTGCAGGATGTTGCGAGTAGAAGGTCAAGGGGCTGTGGCGCTGGCGCGAGCTATGTGGTGTCCGCTTCGCGGATAAACCCGCTCCCACAAGGGCCGTGCGGACCTGTTGGGTGCGAGTTCAGCCGCTGAGCGGTCGCGACGGGTTAGGTCACTACCTGATAGCAAGGCACATACGCTGCCCCACCGGGCAACTTCATCCGGTGCTGATCAACGAAGGCCTGCAGCAAGCGCCCCAGTGGGTCGAGCACCGCGCTGTCGCCACGAATCTGGTATGGCCCGTGCTCTTCGATCAGGCGAATGCCCTTGTCCTTGACGTTGCCCGCCACCACCCCGGAGAAGGCCCGGCGCAGGTTGGCGGCCAGCTCGTGGGGCGGCAGGTCCCGGCGCAGCTCGAGGTTGGCCATGTTTTCATGGGTGGGGTCGAACGGTCGCTGGAAACCTTCCTCGATCTTCAGCAGCCAGTTGAAGTGGAACGCATCGTTGCGCTCGCGGCGGAACTGCTTGACTGCCTTGAGCCCCTCGACCATGTGCCGGGCCACTTCGGCCGGGTCGTCGATGATGATCTGGTAATGCTGCTGGGCCGTCTCGCCCAGGGTCGCGCCGACGAAGGCATGCAGCTGCTGCAGGTACGCCTCGGCGCTGCGCGGGCCCGTGAGCACGACGGGGAAGGGCAAGCCTTCGTTGTCCGGGTGCATGAGGATGCCCAACAGGTACAGGAACTCCTCGGCCGTGCCGGCGCCACCGGGGAAGATGATGATGCCGTGGCCGACCCGCACGAACGCCTCCAGGCGCTTTTCGATGTCCGGCAGGATCACCAGCTCGTTGACGATTGGGTTGGGCGCTTCGGCGGCGATAATGCCCGGCTCGGTCAGGCCCAGGTAGCGGCTGCCGTGCATGCGCTGCTTGGCATGGGCGATGGTCGCGCCTTTCATCGGGCCTTTCATCACGCCCGGGCCGCAGCCGGTGCAGACGTCCAGCTTGCGCAAGCCCAGCTCGTGGCCGACCTTCTTGGTGTACTGGTACTCCTCGCTGCTGATCGAGTGGCCGCCCCAGCACACCACCATCTTCGGCTCCACGCCCGGGCGCAGCGTGCGGGCGTTGCGCAGCAGGTGGAAGACGTAGTCGGTGATGCCCTGGGAGCTTTCCAGGTCGATGCGCTGGCTGGCCAGCTCGCTTTCGGTGTAGACGATATCGCGCAGGGCGCTGAACAGCATTTCGCGGGTGCTGGCGATCATTTCGCCATCGACGAAGGCGTCGGCCGGGGCGTTGAGCAGCTCCAGGCGTACGCCGCGGTCTTGCTGATGGATACGAACCTCGAAGTCCTTGTAGGCCTCGAGGATGGTCTTGGCATTGTCGACATGGGCGCCGGTGTTGAGGATGGCCAGGGCGCACTGGCGGAACAGGGTGTAAAGGCTGCCGGTACCGACTTCACTCAGTTGCTGGACTTCACGTTGCGACAGCGTCTCCAGGCTGCCTTTGGGGCTGACGGATGCGTTGATGACATGGCGTTGGGGCATCTAAGTCTTTCCTGTGCAATGAAACTTCCTACTTGGACACCACCATACCGACAAAAACGCACGGCAACGAGGGGGGCGCGGAAAAAGCCTCGTTGCCGCCTGCCAAGCAGTTACCCTAGCCCTCACGATCGTGGGCGGCGGCATAGCCTGCGATGGCGCACGGCGCTCCTGGATCAGCCGCTGCCATTCATCCGAAAAGCCGTTGTACTCCCAGGGTGATGGCCAGGCCGCCACCGATCAGCCATAGGTTGAGGATCGCCCCGGTGATCAGCGCGCGCGGGCCAGCCTGGCGGATCTGGCTAAAGCGGGTTTCCATGCCCAGTGCGGTCATGGCCATGGTCAGGGCGAAGGTGTCGAGGCTATTGAGGGTGTTCACCACCGGCGACGGCAGGACCTGCAACGAGTTGACCAGCACCAGCAGAAGGAAGCCAAAGGCGAACCATGGCACGGCGATACGCCCGCCGCCCTGGCCCTGGCCTTGCTTGCGCGAGCGGCTGATCCACAGGCCCACCACCAGCAGCACCGGCACCAGCAGCAACACACGGGTCATCTTCACGATGGTGGCGATGTGGGTGGCCTCGGGGCTCACGTTGCTGGCCGCACCCACTACCTGCGCCACTTCGTGCAGGGTGCCACCGAAGAACAGGCCCACGCCGAGATTGTCGAGCTGCACCCAGCCGGCGCTGACCGCCAGTGGGTAAAGGAACATCGACAACGTGCCGAACAGCACCACGCTGCCGACCGCCATGGCCGCCTTGTGTGGCTGCGAGCGCAGCGCCGATTCGAATGCCAGCACCGCAGCTGCGCCACAGATCGCGCTGCCCGCAGCGGTCAGCAGCGCCGTGTCGCGGTCAAGCTTCATCACCTTCATGCCCACCAACAGGCCCACCAGCAGGGTGCTGACCACTACCAGCAGCGAGACTGTCAGCCCCGACCAGCCCACCTGGGCGATCTCTTGCACGCTCACCCGCAGACCAAAGAACGCCACGGCCAGGCGCAGCAGGTTGCGCGCCGAGAAGTTGACCCCCGCCGCCCAGCTTTCCGGCAGCCCATAGCGCAGAGCATTGCCATACAGGGCACCGGCGACGATGCCGACGATCAGCGGGCTGATCCCCAGCCCGGCGATGGCCGGCAGGGCCGCCACCTGGGTGACGGCGAGGGCGAAGAGGGCGACGAACAGAATACCATTGAGCCGCCCACGGGTCGCGTGGGAAGGCGCAAGGGCGGGAGTAGGGTGGGCCGTGGCCATGGTAAGACCTCCGATGTGTATTGATGAGGTCTACGTTAATTCAGTTATAAGCTTATAAAAAATCGTGATTTAGGATGGCAAGTATCCGTTTAGCTGATATTTTGAACATATGACACCTGAACAGCTGATAACTTTCGCCACCGTCGCCGAGCACGGCAACATCAGTCACGCCGCCGCCGCGCTGCACTTGTCGCAGCCGGCCGTGTCGGGTCAGCTGAAGTTGCTGCAGGAAGCGTTCGGTGAGCCGCTGTATCAACGTGCCGGGCGCGGGGTGCGCCTGACGGCCGCCGGCGAGCAACTGCTAGGCCACGCCCAACGCCTGCGCGAGACCTTTCTCCAGGCCCAGGCCCTGCGCGACGCCATGCGTGGGATGGAGCGCGGCACCTTGCGCATCGGCGCCAGTACCACCCCAGCCAGTTACCTGTTGCCCTACCTGATCGCGGACTTCCACGCCCGCTACCCGGACATCGCGATCACCACGACCCATGGCAACACGGCGGAAATCGTCGCGGCTCTGGGTGAGCTGGACATCGCCTTGATCGAAGGCCCGCCAGGCCAGGAACTGCCGCTTGGTACCAGCGTCACCGCCTGGCGCGAGGACGAGATCGTCGCCATCGTGCCGAGCGGCCATCCGCTGGCTGACGGCGCTCAGGTGCAGACGCTTCAAGCGCTGGGGGCGTATCCGTTGGTGCTGCGCGAAAGCGGCTCGGGGGTACGGCAGTTGGTGGAGCGCGCCTTTGCCCGGGAGGGTGTGCCGATGCGCGTGGCGCTAGAAATTGCCGGGGTGGAGGGGGTCAAGGAAGCGGTACGGGCGGGAATGGGCATCGGCTTCGTGTCGGCGATGTCCATTCGCCATGAAGACAGCGCCCTGTACCGGCTGGGCATTGCGCCGCAGCCGCTGACAAGACGCTTTTCGATTTTGATGCCCCATGCCGCCACGCCGTCGAGGGCGGCGGGGCGGTTTATGGGGTTATGTCTGGGTATCGCTGATTAGAGTTGTTGCGACACGATGATTCACCTGCTTATTTTAAAGACCTGTGGCAAATGGTCCGAGGACGATCATCTCTCTCATGCAGTATGCCGACTGCCCCGGTAGGTAGGTCATCGTACTGTGGCGCCAACGTAAGGCGCATGCCTGCACCTGCCGAGTCATTCAGCCACAGTGAGGAGACAGATCGATGTGGCTGTATATAACCCCACTCGGAAGTTACTGTACCTACGGCACGAATGTTTTCTCCTAGCGTTGCCTGTGCTTTGGACACGGATGCGAGCCCCAGGTTGCTGCACGCCGTCATGGCAGCACTCCAGTTCAGCGACTCCTTGGGGATTTCATACCAGTCGCGAATGGTGAAGGTGTAGCTATGGCTGACGGAACTCCCTTTTCGCGTCCCTGTGATTGTTATAGTTCCGGATTCTCCAGGAGGAGGCGTAGTAAACGTTAGGTATCCCAGTTCACGGACGAGCCATGAGACATTTGAAGTCCAAGAGTAATCTTGATGATTAGCGTTGTTTGCCAGTACGGGGTAAAAGCTTGCCTCTGTGTGAGCTGTGGTCGGGAAATTATCTGAGAGCGGATATGTATGACGAGGGAGACCTGCACTGAGGGCTATGATTTCGGTAGTAAGTAGCTCAACGGGCCTTTTAAAACTACTCATGGCAACGCCATTGAGCCTAGGTATTACGTAGTAATTCCCTGGCTTTGTCCCTTTTAGTGACGCTGTGTAAAAACCTTTCCCCTCTTCGCGGATAAGGCCCGATGTAATGCCGGAAGTTGGTTGTCCTAAGTGGTCAGTGAGATTGAATTCGAGTTGATCTTTAAGGCCACTCAGCGGATTGCCAAGGCGATTCGCGATATGAAATCTTACCAAGCTCCAATCGACATCGTCCGCCAAGGCCTTCGGGTCCACCGACAGGCTGGACTGGGCCTCTGCTGGTGGCAGCTCGGTCAGCGTCACATCAAGCTCCAAGATATCCATCCGGTCGCGATCAACTTGGGGCGTGAACGCGTAGGTCCCTGGCAGCAGCCCCCGCGCTTTTGCGATGTAGACGCCAGTCGTACCGTCCTCTTGGAAGGGGTCGACAGTCAGATCAGGAGGTGTTGGTGTTGTACCGGCGGCATTGGCCACAACCAACTTCAGCCTATCCCCAAGCCCGCTGACAGGCTTGTCGTTGGCGTCCTTGGCCTTGAAGGTCAGTGTAGAGGTGTCAAGGTTGTCCGCCTCGATGCTGGCGTGCGAGGCGTCGAAGCTCGATCTGGTTGCGTCCGGGGGCGGAGCCGTCAGTTGCACCTTAATGGCCAGTGGGTCCATGACCTCGCTGTCGACCTGTGGCCTAAGGGTATAGGTGTCTACCTTGAGGCCGCTCGCTGACGCGGTATAGACCCCGGTCGTGCCGTCCTCCTTGATGGTGCCGAGCGAGAAATCAGGTGGTGTCGGTGATCCTCCAGCGTCGGTGGTGACGAGGAACTTCAGGGTATTGCCCAAGCCGGTGACAGGTTTGCCATTCTCGTCCTTGGCGGTGAAGGTCAACTGCGTGAAGTGTTTGCCACTCGCCTCGACGCTCGGCGGCATGGCTTCGAACTTCGAACTGCCGAAGGCTGGCGGCAAGGCGACCACTTTCACCGTGGTCTTCACGCCCGCTAGCGCCTGGCGTGCGATGGTCGGGACGAAGGTGTAGGTGCCTGCCTGCGAGCTGCGCAGTGCCGTGGTATAGACACCGGTGGTGCCGTTCTCCTGGAACGGGTCAATCGTGATATGGCCCGGTGCCGGTGGTTTACCGCTGCTGTCGGTGACGTTCAACGCCAATGTGTTGCTCAAGCCGGTGACGGATTTGCCGTTGATGTCCTTGGCCACGAACTCAAGCACAGAGGTTTTGTAATCGTTGGCCGGGATGACGTCTGGCCTAGCCTCTAGGGTCGATGTGGAAGAGGCTGGCGGCAATGCTTTAAGGAGGATTTCAGCATTCAGGCGCCCTACAGGCTGGCTGCCGAAGTATGGGGAGACAATGTAGCGGCCGGCCAGTTTGCCTTTGATCGTCGCGGAGTACGTACCCTTGGGGTGCTCCTCGATGGTGCCTACTGTCACATCCGGTGGCGATATGCTGCCCTTGTCGCCCTTCACCATGAATTTCAAACTCTTGGCAATGCCTTCCACCGGTGCGCCGTTGGCATCATTGGCCGTGAAGGTCAGTAGAGCGGTGGTCGTGTCATCGGCGGGAAGCATTGCGCGGCTTGTGACAAAACTCGAGTTGCCTTCCTCCGGCACAGTGCTGACGGTGCTGACCTGCGCTTGCGACAGCGCAGTCCCTTGAACGGACGGGGTCAAGGTAATCGATTGCGGCGTCTTGCCTGCGGTCACCCTTACTTCATAGTGGCCCGTCGAGACACGCTCAGGCTTGGCGACCACGATGCCGCCGGCGCGCGTTTGCGTCTCGGTGACGGCGATCTGGATGTCCGCCAGGGCGATGTCCACCGGTTGCTGCTGCTCGTCGCGGATGGCCAGGGTCAGGGTTTCGTAGGTGGTGCCATCGGTTGGCAGCACGGTATTGGCGGGAGTGAAGGTCGAGTGGCGCGCGCTCACCGCCGGGGCATTCACGGTCACGCGGGTCTCGCTGCGCCCGGAGCGGTTGCCTTTGCTGTCCACGGCGACGCCGTGGAGGGTGTAGACGTTGGTTTGCTGGGTTTGGTAGTCGGGCAGCACCACGCTGTAGTGGGGGCCGCCGTCGTGGACGAGCTTGCCGCCGGCCTGCAGCAGCGCCGGGGCGGTCCAGTCGATGCGCGACAGCGGGTACTTGCTATTGACCCACACGTTCAGGGACTTGGTCTCGCCGCCCTGGCCGTTGACATGGGCGGCGGCGGCCATCTGGATGACCTGCTTCTTGCGGTATTCGAGAACGATGTGGTTGTTGCGCTCGACCAGGTCGTAGCGGCTGCCGGCCATGGTGCGCAGGGCGCCGACGCCGGCCGGGTCGACCTGTTTGGCCCACGGCTCGCCGATCTGGTAGCTGAACTCGGCACCGACGGTGGTCTCGTTGCCGCCACTGCCCTTGCGCTGATCGGCGCTGAGGGTCAGCAAAGGGATGGGCGTGTAGGTGAGGCCGACGGTGACGGCGCTGGGGTCTTTCTTGCGGTTGTCCTTGCCGAACAGGCCGACTTCATCGCCGTAGTACTGCTCGTAGCTGAGCTTGCCGCCGAGCTGCGGCATCGACGGCAGCCAGGCCTCGGTGCGCAGGTCCCAGCCGTTGGCCGGGCGCTCCTGGTAGTCCTCGACATCGGGCGAATCCTTCCAACTGGTCAGACGCGTATAGCTGTTGGCGTTGACCTTGAGAAAGTCGCGCCAGTACTCGACACCCAGGCCCAGACGGGCGTGCTGGCGGGACAAGTCGTAGTCCAAAAAGCTATTGGCGCCGAGCATGTAGCCGTCGTTGAAACGGCGCACGCCCAGGCCCAGGCTGGTCTGCTGGCGGTCGTCCTTGCGGTGGATGCTGCCTTGAGTGAACAGCAACTGCTCGGGGGTGTCATGCAGCGGGGCGAGCAGTTCGACCTGGGAGTTCTTCAGCGAGAGCTTGTCGTCCACATCGATCTGCACGCGGGCGGTGCCGAAGCGGCTGAGCCACTGCTGGGCTTGGCTGCTGGCCTCCCCGGTGGCCATGCCCCGGGCTAGGGAGGCAGCGGCGTCGCTGTCGGGGTTGTCGCTGAGGAAGCTGCCGGTGCCGCTGGCCATGGCGGCGAGCTTGCGGGCCTGTTCGTCTTCGGCCTGGGCGGTGACGTCCTGGCCTGGCGAGTTGAGGTCCGGCAGTGCGTGCGCAGGGGCCGAGGGCACGGACAAACGATCGCCCGGCTTGAGGGCGTCGAGGTCGCGGCCTGGGTTGAGGGTGCGCAGGGTGGCGGTGGTGGTGGCGTAGTGGGTAGCAATCGAGGCCAGGCTATCGCCCATGGCGAAGGTGTGGAGGCGGGAAGGCGCGGGTGATTGCTTGGCCGGTTGAGTGTCGGGCACGGCACTGGCCGAAGGGGTGGCCAATGCCAGTGTCAGCGGAAGAGCGGCCTGGACGCCGATATTGAGCCAGGCCATCCAGCGGATGCCGGAGGAGGCACTGGCGTGAACGTGTTGGTTCTTCATGAAAGTCACGTGTGTAAGTGATACGTAACTTCGCTAGAAAGAGGCCGAAGAACCTATGGCTCACTCCACGCGTGTATAAATAGATACTTACGCCGCCGAAATGATCTGTAACTTTAAATTGCCCATAGGCTTGAACTAAGCGGCCTTTCCAGCAAAGCAATTAAGTTTTACTTAAGTTGT
Organism: Pseudomonas sp. HMSC08G10; assembly: GCF_001808425.1. Taxonomy (NCBI): domain Bacteria; kingdom Pseudomonadati; phylum Pseudomonadota; class Gammaproteobacteria; order Pseudomonadales; family Pseudomonadaceae; genus Pseudomonas; species Pseudomonas sp. HMSC08G10. The sequence goes on from NZ_KV793293.1 coordinate 28,766, forward strand.
CTGAAGGCGCTTGGGTGGATGAAGGGGTGAGTGCATGCATTTAAGTCCCTTGTATATTTTCAAGGGGAGAAAAATACAAAGAGTTATGCACCTAAGCTGTAAGAAAAGACTGATGATTGGCGTGTAAAGTCTGGTAGTTTATGAGTAGGCAGGGGCCGGTGGCTCCAGAACCTGGGGAATATACGAGTACCGTTGCACAGCTCCATGGCTGATGGTCGAGCGCTTTCCACAAAGGAGCAGCCATGAGCACGTCATTGTTCAACCAGACCCCAATGGTCACGGTACGGGATAACCGCAACCTGGCCGTGAGAGAGATCGCCTTCCTCCGCCACCCCGACACCCCGCAAGTAACGGACACGCGCATCACCTACCATCGCCACGA
>NZ_KV793294.1:0-184512 GCF_001808425.1 Pseudomonas sp. HMSC08G10
GTCAGCTTGTTGCCACGCGGGGCGCGGATTTCTACGTCACGGTATTTGTTGTTGTCGGTCACGGGAATGTCCTCTGCGGTCAGGTCGACGGCGGTGTGTCGATGTGAATATACAAACACACCTTTACTTGTATGTACAAGCATGGACAACCAAATTTTTCGTACCGTTCCTCGGGAAGCCGAAAAACAAAAAGGGCCGCTGCACGACCCAACCGCAGGAAAAACCCACGATCAGGCTGCGCAGCAGCCCCTTTTCACAATGCCGGATTTAACGCGGCATCAATTCGATCAGGCAGAATCGCCCTTGCACATCCAACCCGAGCAATCCGTCATTGCCTTCCAGGTGCAAGCAGTCATACAAGCCGAGCTGCTGCTTGGGCTGTCCCGACGCCGTCACCTCCACATGCCCGCTGGCGGCGAACAGCAACACCGTCGAGGCCGAGCTGAATATCCGGCTGGTGCCGTCGAACCACTGCAACCGCGCGCGGTAGCGTTGCGGCGCGTAGATCAGGTTGAAATCGCGGATCGCGCCACCGAGCAGCTTGCAACCGACCTGGCTCTCGCCATTGAAAGCAAAGGCGTCGAACGGCAGCAGCGGCCGGCTGGCCTGGCCATCGACCAGCAAGCGCATGCCATCGCCTTGAAGCACGGTGATGATCCGCTGATAGCCAGCGAAGGTGGAAAATCCGCCAGACTCCTCGATGTCGGCGATCGACAAACGCCAGCCAAAGCCATCCAGGCCTTCGCCGGCGTCGCGGGTGATCTCTTCGGTGAAACCGCCACCGTTCTTCCAAGGCATGCGCGGGTAATCTTTGGCGCGCAGCAACTGCAAATGAGTCATTTACTGAATCGTCCTTCGAGGCGATGACGGGAACCGGGGTGGATCAGCCGCGCCGCAGTCACCGGCTGGCGACCGGACCAGGTGCGGCGGCGAATCAGCAAGCAAGGCTCACCTTGCTCGATTTGCAGCAATCGGCATTCCTCGGGTTCGGCGAGGATCGCCTCCACCACGTGCTCACCCTCGGTCAGTGGCGCGACCTGCGACAGGTAGGCATAGGGCGTTTGCTGGGTGAAGTCCTGCTTGAGGTAGTCCGGGGCGATCTGAGCATTGACGTAGCGATCTTCGATCTGCACCGGCACGCCGTTCTCGTAGTGCACGATCAGCGAATGGAAGACCCGCTGGCCTTCGCGCATGTCCAGGGCCAGGGCACGCTCGGAACCGGCGGTCTCCTCGGCGAGGCGGATGACCTGGCAGCTATGCTGGTGACCACGGCCGGCGATCTCGTCAGCGATGTTGTTGACCTCGAACAGCGCCGAACGGGTCTTGGGCTCGGCGACGAACGTGCCCACGCCCTGCATGCGCACTAGCAGCCCTTCTGCGGTGAGTTCGCGCAGGGCACGGTTGATGGTCATGCGGCTGAAGCCCAGTTGGCTGACCAGCTCGCTCTCGGACGGTACCCGGTGATGCGGCGGCCAACTGCCGTTTTCGATCTGCTGGACGATCATCTGCTTGACCCGGGCGTAGAGCGGCGCCGGCCCTTCGCCCATCTGGGCAACCAGCGCGGAGACAGGAGGTGTCGGCACGGCGTTGAATCCTTGTGCAATTTGATTGAGCGGTAGCTTGCCGCAGTTTACCCGGCAGGCAAACGCCTGTATATGTATATACAAGTTAAACAATAACAGGATTTTCCCCGATGCCTGCCTTTTTCGCCGAACGCGCCCTGCTGCCTACTGGCTGGGCCAGCAATGTCCGCCTGGAAGTTGCCGAGGATGGCCGCTTGACCCATGTCGAGGCCGACGCCTCGGCCGAAGGCGCCGAGCGCCTGGGTGGTCCGGTGCTGCCGGGCATGCCGAACCTGCACTCCCACGCCTTCCAACGTGCGATGGCAGGCCTGGCGGAAGTGGCTGGCAACCCTAACGACAGTTTCTGGACATGGCGCGACCTGATGTACCGTCTGGTCGGGCGCATTACCCCCGAGCAAGTGCAGGTCATCGCCCGCCAGCTGTACATCGAGATGCTCAAGGCCGGTTACACCTCGGTCGCCGAGTTCCACTACGTCCACCACGACCACAACGGCCACGCCTACGCCGACCCGGGCGAGCTGTCGCTGCGTATCAGCGCCGCCGCCGCCGACACGGGTATCGGCCTGACCCTCCTGCCTGTGCTCTACAGCCACGCAGGCTTCGGCGGTCAGGCGCCGAGCCAGGGCCAGCGCCGCTTCATCAACTCCAGCGAGCAGTACCTGCGTCTGCAGGAGCGCCTCGCCCCGCACCTGGCGGCCCAGCCAGCCCAGCGCCTGGGTTTGTGCTTCCACTCCCTGCGCGCAGTCACGCCGCAGCAGATCGCCGAAGTGTTGGCTGCCGGCGACCAGGCGTGCCCCGTGCACATCCATATCGCCGAGCAACAGAAGGAAGTCGACGATTGCCTGGCCTGGAGTGGTCGCCGTCCCTTGCAGTGGCTCTATGAGAATGTCGAGGTAGACGCGCGCTGGTGCCTGGTCCATGCCACTCACGCCGAGGCCGACGAGGTCAGCGCCATGGCCCGCAGCCATGCCGTGGCCGGCCTGTGCCTGACCACCGAAGCCAACCTGGGCGACGGCATATTCCCCGCCGTCGACTTCATGGCCCAAGGTGGGCGCATGGGCATCGGCTCGGACAGCCATGTGTCACTCAGCGTCGTGGAGGAATTGCGCTGGCTGGAATACGGCCAGCGCCTGCGTGACCAGCGCCGCAACCGGCTGTATCGCGGCGACCAGCCAATGGTCGGTCGTACCTTGTACGACGCAGCCTTGGTCGGCGGCGCCCAAGCGATGGGCCAGGCGGTCGGCGAGCTGGCTGTCGGCAAACGCGCCGATTGGCTGGTGCTGGATGGACAGGACCCCTACCTCGCCACAGCCAACGGTGATGGGATCCTCAATCGCTGGCTGTTCGCCGGGGGCGATCGCCAGGTGCGTGACGTGATGGTCAATGGGCAATGGGTTGTGCGCCAGGGCCGCCACGCGCAGGAACAAGCGAGCGCTCGAGCGTTCATGGAGGTACTGCGTCAGTTGCTGGACTGATCCCTCACCTGCCCAAACGCAATCGCGGCGCTCCGTAATGCCGGACCGCCGCGATTGCGTTCTACCTGCCTGACTCAGTGCGAAGCGACTATCTGCTTGTCCGAGGCACGCCAGATCAGGCGGGTAGTGTCATAGCCTTGCTGACGCGCCTTGGCCAACAGGCTTTCGCGCTCCACCGCCGGCAGGGTCTGGGTTCGCGAGAGCAGCCACAGGTACTTGCGGTCCGGGCTGCCGACAATCGCCGTGCGGTAGCGCTCGTCCACATAAAGCACCCAGTACTCGCCCTTGGCCACGCCCGGCACCAGCTTCGTGAACCAATTGTTGAACTCTACCCACAGCCGGTCATTGTGCCCCGGCTCCTGCGGCCAGGCCGAACCTTCGGCGCGCAGCCACTCGCCATCGAACATGCGGCAGCGGTTGAGCACACCCATCGTGCCATCGGGCCGCAGGTTGTAGTGAGCTTCGGACTGGGCACAGTCACGCTGGAACAGCATCGGCAAGCGTGCCAGCTCGAACCACTTGCCTTCATAGCGCTTGAGGTCGATGTTTCCGGCAGTCTTGGGCACCAGAGGATCGGTCGCCGAAGTGGCGCAGCCACCCAGGAGGACCACCGCGCAGAACGCCAACAGCAGGTGCAAACGCTTCATTTGAGACCCTGCCCGGAATAGATAAGGACTTTGTCCGCCGCATACTGCACGCTGATGAAGCTCTTTTCGTCCCCCCAGGTGCAGCTGCTCATGCCCAACGCGCCCGAACACTCGGCCGGGGTGCCGAGCAGTTGCTCCACTTCAGCCTTGCTCATGCCCGTCTTGAGCTTGGAATAGTTTTCCTGGTTGATCTTGCTGCAAGCGGTCAGGACGACGCACAAGGACAACAGGGCGAGGGAACGCAACGACATGAAGGGACACTCCTGGAGATGAAGGCACAGGCATGGTGGCCTGCAGACAGCTTAGAAGACAAAAAGCCGCCTCGGTTCCCTGCTCCCCTGGTTTTCACCCTACGCCATTGGTCGGCTGGCGCGCGCCGTGAGACGCGGATCACAGCGGAAACGATTGCGGGGCCGTTCACGTCCACGACAAGCGTGGGAGCGAACTGCCCCGCAATCGATTCAAATGCTTAGAAACGCGAACCCGGCTCCAGCAGAAAGTCCATTTCTTCGCTGGTGCTCGGTCGGCCCAGCACCAGGTTACGGTGGGGGAAGCGACCGAAGCGAGCGATCACCCGTTGGTGCTGCTCGGCATAATCGAGGAAACCCTCGAACAACCGGGCATTGGCCTCGGGCTGCTCGTCGAGCAGCATCTGGTAACGCTCGACACACAGGTTTTGCCAGTCCAGCACCTCGGCATGCTCCAGCACCAGCAGCACGAACACACGCTGGATCGGCAGCAGCTGGTAGTCCCAGCCCTTCTGCAGGCCCTGCATGGCGACCACCTGGGCACGACGGTCGCCATCGAAGGCGCGCGGCGTGTCACGGTAGATCATGCGCGGCAGCTGATCGAGCAGCAGGAGCAGGCCAAGCCAACCCTGGGGGCTTTGCTGCCACTCGTCCAGGCCGCCGGCCAGGGCATGCTCGACCAGCTCGCCGAAGTACTCGCGGGCTTCATCGTCATGGTGCTTGCCGAACCACAGCGAGCTCTTCTCGTCAGCCACGGCCTGGGGGCTGCTACCCCATCCGAACCACCATTCCAGTAACGGCTGCCAAGGTGCGAGCATGACTTACTCCTTGTGGTAGGCGGTGACGCGCTCGACCTCTTCCTTCGAGCCGAGGATCACCGACACACGCTGGTGCAGGCTCTCTGGCTGGATGTCGAGGATGCGATCGTAACCGTTGGTGGACGCGCCGCCAGCCTGCTCGATGATGAACGACATCGGGTTGGCCTCGTACATCAGGCGCAGCTTGCCCGGCTTGCTCGGCTCGCGGGCATCGCGTGGGTACATGAACAGGCCGCCACGGGTCAGGATGCGGTGCACATCGGCCACCATCGAGGCGATCCAGCGCATGTTGTAGTTTTTCTTCAGCGGACCGGTCTCACCAGCCAGCAGCTCGCCCACGTAGCGCTGGACCGGGGCTTCCCAGTGACGCTGGTTGGACATGTTGATGGCGAACTCGGCGGTGGTTTCCGGTACGCGGATGTTTTCGTGGGTCAGGACGAAGCTGCCCAGTTCACGATCCAGGGTGAAGCCCTTGACGCCATTGCCCAGGGTCAGGATCAGCATGGTTTGCGGGCCATAGATGGCATAACCGGCGGCGACCTGCTGGGTGCCGGGCTGCAGGAAGGCTTTTTCGTTGAGGGTTTCGTTCTGGCTCAGGTATTCGTTAGGGCAACGCAGTACCGAGAAGATGGTGCCGACCGAAACGTTGACGTCGATGTTCGACGAACCGTCCAGCGGGTCGAAGACCAGCAGGTAGGCGCCTTTAGGGTACTTGCCCGGGATCTGGTAGGCGTTGTCCATTTCCTCGGAGGCCATGCCGGCCAGGTGGCCGCCCCATTCGTTGGCTTCGAGCAGGATGTCGTTGGAGATGACGTCCAGCTTCTTCTGCACTTCGCCCTGCACGTTTTCGGTGCCCATGCTGCCCAGGACACCGCCCAGGGCGCCCTTGGAAACGTGGTGGCTGATTTCCTTGCACGCACGCGCCACCACTTCGATCAGGAAGCGCAGATCGGCAGGGGTATTGTTGCTGCGGGTCTGCTCAATCAGATAGCGACTCAGGGTAACGCGGGACATGTATGGCTCCGAAATGGAAAGGGGGAGAAAAACCCCCGCAGTTTACAGGGAGAGTTGCGGGCTAGCGAGCGATGAGACTCGCCACGGCTCTCAGACGGCACAATAGGTGGGTAGTTCAGCCCTCGCCAGGCCGGTGGTCGGCGTTAGGGTCCATGCGCGGGCGGGCCGGTTCCCAAAGGACCGCATTCCCCCCAGGCCTGCGATGCCCCCGTGGGGGCGGTCTACCCGCGAATGGCGTCACCTCAGTCCAATGCCTTCCAGATCTCGCTGGCATATTCGCGAATGGTCCGGTCCGAGGAGAACCAGCCCATGCGCGCCGTGTTGAGCACCGCCATGCGCCACCAGTCCTGCGGCGCATGCCACAACGCCTCGACCCGCCGCTGGGCGTCCCAGTACGCATCGAAATCGGCGCACACCAAGAAGCGGTCGTAGGCCACCAGCGCGTCCACAAGCCCGGTGTATCGCGCCGGATCATCCGGCGAGAACACCCCGCTGCGGATCGCCTGCAGCACATCGGCCAGGCGGCTGGACGCCGAGACCGCAGCGCCGGCGCCAAAGTCACCGGAGCGCCGCCGCTCCTCCACCTGCTGGGCGGTCAGGCCGAAGATGAACATGTTCTCGCCTCCCACCTGCTCGCACATCTCCACGTTGGCGCCGTCGAGGGTGCCGATGGTCAGCGCGCCGTTGAGGGCGAACTTCATGTTGCTGGTGCCGGAAGCCTCATAGCCGGCCGTGGAGATCTGCTCGGAAAGATCGGCTGCCGGAATGATGCTCTCGGCCAGGCTCACGTTGTAGTTGGGCAGGAACACCACCTTGAGCAGGCCGCGCACGGTCGGGTCGTTGTTGACCACCCGGGCGATGTCGTTGGCCAGCTTGATGATCAGCTTGGCTTGGTGATAGCTGGCCGCAGCCTTGCCCGCAAAGATCTTCACCCGCGGCACCCAGTCGGTCCCGGGCTCGGCGCGCATGGCCTGGTACAGGGCCACGGTGTGCAGCAGGTTGAGCAATTGGCGCTTGTACTCGTGGATGCGCTTGACCTGCACGTCGAACAGCGCCTGCGGGTCGACCGTGACCCCGACCCGATCCTGGATGATGCTGGCCAGCGCCCGCTTGCTGTGCAGGCGCTGGGCGGCGAACTGTTTGCGGAAGGTCGCCTTCTCGGCAAACGGCACCAACGCCTTGAGCCTGCCTTCCGGGTCGTCCAGCACCTCCGGGCCCAGCGCCTCGACCAGCATCGCGGTGAGCTGCGGGTTGGCCTGGTACAGCCAGCGTCGGAAGGTGATGCCGTTGGTCTTGTTGTTGATCCGTTGCGGGTAGAGCTTGTGCAGCTCGGCGAACACCGTACTGCGCATCAGCCGGCTATGTAGGGCCGACACGCCGTTGACGCTGTGTGAGCCGAGGAAGGCCAGGTTACCCATGCGCACCCGACGGCCGTTGTCCTCTTCGATCAGCGACACCGCCCGCAGCACATCGAAGTCGTGCAGGCCTTTGGCCCGCAGCGCATCGATGTGGTAGGCGTTGATCAGATAGATGATCTGCATGTGCCGTGGCAGCATGCGTTCCATCAACGCCACCGGCCAGGTTTCCAGGGCTTCGGGCAGCAGGGTGTGGTTGGTGTAGGCCAGGGTGTTGACGGTCAGCTCCCAGGCGGTATCCCAGGGGATCTCGTGCTGATCCACCAACAGGCGCATCAACTCGGCCACAGCGATGGATGGGTGCGTGTCGTTGAGCTGGATGGCCGCCGCGTCCGGCAGGTTGAGCAGGTTGTCATGCATGTTCAAGTGGCGGCGCAACAGGTCCTGCAGGGAGGCCGACACGAAGAAGTACTCCTGGCGCAGGCGAAGTTCCTGGCCCGCCTCGGTGCTGTCGGCCGGGTACAGCACCCGCGAGATACTCTCGGCCCGTGCCACCTCGGCCACAGCGCCCAAATGGTCACCGGCATTGAAGCGCTCCAAGTGCAGCTCTTCGAGTGCCCGGGCGCGCCACAAGCGCAGCGTGTTGACGCTGGCCCCGCGCCAGCCGACCACCGGCGTGTCGTACGCCACCGCCCGCACCGTCTCGCCCGGCCACCAGACCTGGCGCGGCTGGCCGTGGGTGTCCTGCACCGTCTCGACGCTGCCGCCGAAGCTGATCGGGTAGATCACCTCGGCCCGCTCGAACTCCCAAGGGTTGCCGAAATCCAGCCAGTTCTCGGTCTGCTCCTGCTGCCAACCATCGACCATGGCCTGGCGGAACAGACCATGTTCGTAGCGGATGCCGTAACCATGGGCGGCAATCCCCAAGGTCGACATGCTCTCCATGAAGCAGGCCGCCAGCCGCCCCAGGCCGCCATTGCCCAGCGCGGCATCCGGCTCGAGCAGGCGGATGCGTTCGAGGTCTACGTCCAGGCCTTCGAGGGCCTCACGGGCGATGTCCAGCAGACCGAGGTTGCTCAGGCTGTCGTAGAGCAGCCGGCCGATGAGAAATTCCAGCGAGAGGTAATAGACCCGCTTCTGGCTGCGTCGATACGCCTGGCGGGTGTGGTCCATCCAATGATCGACCATGTGGTCGCGGGCAGCCAGGGCAATGGCTTCGAACCAATCGTGATCGAAGGCATGCTCCGGATCCTTGCCGACCGCGTAGGTCAGCTTGGCCAGTACAGCGGCGCGGAACTCAGCCACTTCTGCATCACGCGCTTTGGGTTCCTGGGACATGCGGCATCCTCGGGCAAGTTTGACGAAAGCACAGGTTGTTCAGCCTAGACGCTTCGACACAGAGCGACAGCATGGGTTCGCGGTTTTCACATCCACTCGGCGATTCGGGCGAAAGGTTGTTCACAATTTGAACAACTCCGGTATTATCGCGCGCCCCAACTGTGATACGCCCACACAACGATGAAACCGACCCTGATCGCCGCCGCCGAAGTCGACCGCCTGGAAACCTGGCAACGCTATGCCAGCCATATGTGCGGGGGCTGCCACTCGACCTGCTGCACCCTGCCGGTGGAGGTCAAGATCAAGGACCTGATCCGCATCGGCGTGGTGGACGAGTTCGAAAAGGACGAACCCCCGAAGAACATCGCCAAGCGCCTGCAGAAGGACGGCATCATCGAGCGCTTTAACCAGAAGTCGGGAATCTTCACCCTGACCCGAATGAGCAACGATGACTGCCTGTACCTGGATCGCAAGAGCCGGCTATGCACCATCTATGACAAGCGCCCGGACACCTGCCGCAATCATCCGAAAATCGGGCCGCGACCAGGGTATTGCGCCTACAAGCCCAAGGCGACCACCCGTTGATCGTTTGCCTGTAACGACCTGTTCGCGGCTGAACCCGCCCCCACAGCGCTCATTGCAATCCTTGTGGGCGCGGGCTTGCCGACAGCGCGGGCAGCACAAGAACATCAGACAAACAAAAACGCCCCCGGCCTTTCGACCGGGGGCGTTTTCGTTCAGCTCAGGCTAGTACATCAAGCCTTGGCTTTCTTGGCAGCGCGGGTACGCTCGCCTTCGTCGAGGATCTTCTTGCGCAGACGGATCGACTTCGGCGTGACTTCGCACAGCTCGTCGTCCTGGATGAATTCCAGGGCCTGTTCGAGGGTGTGGCGAACCGGTGGAACCAGAGCGATGACTTCGTCTTTGCCCGAAGCACGCATGTTGTCGAGCTTCTTGCCTTTGGTCGGGTTCACGCCCAGGTCGTTGTCACGGCTGTTCAGGCCGATGATCTGACCGTTGTAGATGTCCTGGCCGTGCTCGATGAACAGCTTGCCGCGAGCCTGCAGGGTTTCCAGCGAGTAGGTCAGGGCCTTGCCGGTCTCGATCGAAACCAGAACACCGTTCAGACGACCCGACATGGTGCCTGGCTTCATGGTGTCGTAGCGATCGAAGATCGAGGTCAGGATGCCCGCACCGTTGGTCAGGGTCAGGAACTGGTTACGGAAACCGATCAGGCCACGGGCCGGAACGTTGTACTCCAGACGCACACGGCCTTTGCCATCCGGCGCCATGTTGGTCAGGTCGCCTTTACGCAGACCCATTTCTTCCATGACCTTGCCCTGGGATTCTTCAGGGATGTCGATGGTGACGTTTTCGAACGGCTCCTGCTTGACGCCGTTGACTTCGCGGATGATCACTTCAGGACGGCCCACGGCCATTTCGAAACCTTCGCGACGCATGGTTTCGATCAGAACCGACAGGTGCAGCTCACCACGACCGGAAACCTTGAATTTGTCGGCCGAGTCGCCTTCTTCAACGCGCAGGGCAACGTTGTACAGCAGCTCTTTGTCCAGACGCTCTTTGATGTTACGGCTGGTTACGAACTTGCCTTCCTTGCCGCAGAACGGCGAGTCGTTGACCTGGAAGGTCATCGAAACGGTCGGCTCGTCGACGGTCAGCGGCTTCATCGCTTCGACGTGGTTCATGTCGCACAGGGTGTCGGAGATGAACAGCTCGTCGAAGCCGCTGATGCAGACGATGTCGCCGGCGGTGGCTTCTTCGACGTCAACGCGGTGCAGACCGTGGTGACCCATCAGCTTGAGGATACGACCGTTGCGCTTCTTGCCTTCGGTGTCGATGGCGACGACCGGGGTGTTCGGCTTGATGCGGCCACGGGCGATACGACCAACGCCGATCACGCCCAGGAAGCTGTTGTAGTCCAGTGCGGAGATCTGCATCTGGAACGGGCCGTCGACGTCGACGGTCGGTGCCGGCACGTGGTCGACGATGGCCTGGTACAGCGGGGTCATGTCTTCGGCCATGTTGGTGTGGTCCAGGCCGGCAATGCCGTTCAGGGCCGAGGCGTAGACCACCTGGAAGTCCAGCTGGTCGTCGGTGGCGCCGAGGTTGTCGAACAGATCGAAGATCTGGTCCAGAACCCAGTCAGGACGCGCGCCCGGACGGTCGACCTTGTTGATCACGACGATCGGCTTCAGGCCGGCTTCGAACGCTTTCTTGGTCACGAAACGGGTTTGGGGCATCGGGCCGTCCTGGGCGTCGACCAGCAGCAGCACGGAGTCGACCATCGACATCACACGCTCGACCTCGCCACCGAAGTCGGCGTGGCCAGGGGTGTCGACGATGTTGATGCGGTAGTCGTTCCAGCGGATGGCGGTGTTCTTCGCCAGGATGGTAATGCCGCGCTCTTTTTCCTGATCGTTGGAGTCCATAACGCGCTCGTCGTTGAGCTCGTTACGCTCCAGGGTGCCGGACTGGCGCAGGAGTTTGTCGACCAGGGTGGTTTTGCCATGGTCAACGTGGGCGATGATGGCGATGTTACGCAGATTTTCGATCACAACTGTATCTCGATCAGAGGATTCGGTTGCCGCCAGTGTAGGCGGCGAATATGTACGGTTTGAGGTTCAGCGGGCCCGATGGTCGGGAGGGCGATGGCGGATGCTGCCGCCATACAGCCCTGGCGTCTTATGCCGGACGATAAACACGCACATTGGCATGTCCCTCACTGAGCAGGTGGTGTGCGTGCAGACGGCTCATCACACCCTTGTCGCAATACAGCAGGTACTGGCGGTTGGCATCCAGATGCTTGAACTTGCTGTTGATCGCGTAGAACGGCATGGCCTGGACTTCGACGCCGTCGATCACCAGGGGTTCGTCTTCCTGGGCATCGGGATGACGAATGTCGAGAACGATCTGGCCTGGCAAGGCCTCGGCCACTTCCTCGATCTCGATGTCCTTGCCCAGCTCGTCGATGACGTGGTCGATCGAGATGAACTTAGCGCGCTCCAGGGCTCGCTCGAGCACCGCCATGTCGAATTGCTTCTCTTCGTGCTCCATGCGGTGGCGCTTGGCATGGGTGGTCGGGTTAACCGAGATCACGCCGCAGTATTCAGGCATGTGCTTGGCGAACTCGGCGGTTCCGATCTGATAAGCGGTGTCAATGATGTCCTGCTTGTGGCTGGCGAGCAGCGGGCGCAGCACCAGCTTGTCGGTAGCCGAGTCGATGATCGACAGGTTCGGCAGGGTCTGGCTGGAAACCTGGGAGATCGCCTCGCCGGTGACCAGCGCCTCGATTTCCAGGCGGTCGGCCATACGTGCGGCGGCGCGCAGCATCATGCGCTTGAGGGTCACGCCCATGTAGCTGTTGTCGACCTTGTTCAGGATCTCGCCGACCACTTCCTCGAACGGCACGCTGATGAACAGCACGCGCTGGCTGCTACCAAACTTCTTCCACAGGTAGTGGGCGACTTCCATCACACCCAGCTCGTGGGCACGGCCGCCAAGGTTGAAGAAGCAGAAGTGGGTCATCAGGCCACGGCGCATCATCTGGTAGGCCGCGACGGTGGAGTCGAAGCCACCGGACATCAGCACCAGGGTCTGCTCCAGAGCGCCCAGCGGATAGCCGCCGATGCCCTGGTGCTGGTTATGGATCACGTACAGGCGCTGATCGCGGATCTCGATGCGCACCAGGACTTCCGGGGTCTTGAGGTCGATGCCGGTGGCGCCGCACTGCTGGCGCAGTTGGCTGCCGACATAACGGTCGACATCCATGGAGGTGAAGTCGTGGTGACCACCGCGCTTGCAGCGTACGGCGAAGCGCTTGCCGGCCAGCAGGTGGCCGAAGTGGTGCTTGCACTTGGCGACGATGTCGTCGAAGTCGCCCAGCGGATACTCCTCCACCTGCAGGAAGTGGGTGATCCCGGGCGTGCAGGTCAGGCGTTCGATCATCTCGCGCTGGATCTTCTCGTCCTCGACGCGGGTGACCACCTCGAGATTGTCCCAGACGCCATCGACCGCGAGCTCAGGATCCAGATCCTTGAGCACGACGCGGATGTTCTTGCCGAGCTGGCGGATGAAACGCTTGCGCACCGGCCGGCTTTTGATGGTGATCTCTGGGAAGACTTTGACGATAAGTTTCATTGGTTTAACAGCGCGCACCGGGCCTGCCGAAAATGAGGGGCGCGAATTATAGCGGAAATTGCTCAAGCTTTGAGCAACTTTTGATCAGAAGCTTCCAGATATTGCCGAAGGCGCATTTTGCGCTGCCTGTGCTGCCCCTTTTGGGGTAATGCCCCTGCCGCCAGGGTCAGCATGAATTGCAGCCGGTGTGCGCCCCTTGCAGGAGCGCTTTTAGTCGCGAACGGACCTCAAGGGAAACACGCCACCCAAAGAATGCACACATTTGGTGCGCGCACTTAAAAACACGCCTCGCAAGAGTGCATTTCTCGCCGCACCGGGGGCTCCAATTGCCTGTAACCGCCCCCTTTTGTCCCGCCTTCGCCATTTTCGGGCACTGGCATGCAATTTGCTCCCTTGTGAGGCAGGCAAGCTTGGCCGACTATCCGCGCCCGGCGACACCCTTTTTCCAGGGCAGCGGCCCACCGCGCCCTAGACCATCCGGAGGACACTATGTCGAAGTCGGTTCAACTCATCAAAGATCATGACGTCAAGTGGATTGATCTGCGTTTCACGGACACCAAAGGCACTCAGCACCACGTGACCATGCCGGCGCGCGATGCGCTGGAAGACGACTTCTTCGAAGTCGGCAAGATGTTCGACGGTTCCTCCATCGCTGGCTGGAAAGGCATCGAAGCCTCCGACATGATCCTGATGCCGGTCGATGAAACCGCCGTACTGGACCCGTTCACCGAAGAGCCGACCCTGATCCTGACCTGCGACATCGTCGACCCTTCGAGCATGCAGGGCTACGACCGCGACCCACGTGCGATCGCCAAGCGCGCCGAAGAGTACCTCAAGAGCACCGGCATCGGTGACACCGTATTCGCAGGCCCAGAGCCTGAGTTCTTCATCTTCGACGAAGTGAAGTTCCAGTCGGACATCTCCGGCTCGATGTTCAAGATCTTCTCCGAGCAAGGCTCGTGGATGACTGGCGCTGACGTGGAAGGCGGCAACAAAGGCCACCGTCCAGGCGTCAAAGGCGGCTACTTCCCGGTCCCACCGTTCGACCACGACCACGAAATCCGTACTGCCATGTGCAACGCACTGGAAGAAATGGGACAGACCGTCGAAGTTCACCACCACGAAGTGGCGACTGCCGGCCAGAACGAAATCGGCGTCAAGTTCAACACCCTGGTTAAGAAGGCTGACGAAGTACAGGCCCTGAAGTACGTCGTGCACAACGTTGCCGATGCCTACGGCCGCACCGCCACCTTCATGCCGAAACCACTGTACGGCGACAACGGCTCGGGCATGCACGTGCACATGTCGATCTGGAAAGACGGCAAGAACACCTTCGCCGGCGAAGGCTATGCCGGTCTGTCCGACACCGCCCTGTACTTCATCGGCGGCATCATCAAGCACGGTAAGGCCCTGAACGGCTTCACCAACCCGTCGACCAACTCCTACAAGCGTCTGGTCCCAGGTTTCGAAGCCCCGGTCATGCTGGCCTACTCGGCTCGCAACCGTTCCGCCTCGATCCGTATTCCTTACGTCGGCAGCCCTAAAGCCCGCCGTATCGAAGCGCGCTTCCCGGACCCATCGGCCAACCCGTACCTGGCCTTCGCAGCCCTGCTGATGGCCGGCCTGGACGGCATCCAGAACAAGATCCACCCAGGCGATGCTGCCGACAAGAACCTGTACGACCTGCCGCCTGAAGAGGCCAAGGACATCCCACAGGTTTGCGGCAGCCTGAAAGAAGCCCTGGAAGAGCTGGACAAAGGTCGTGCGTTCCTGACCAAGGGCGGCGTCTTCTCCGACGACTTCATCGATGCCTTCATCGAGCTGAAGAGCGAGGAAGAGATCAAGGTCCGTACCTTCGTTCACCCGCTGGAATATGAGCTGTACTACAGCTGCTGATCTGATCGGCGCCTCGCGCCGATGACATGATCAAAGACGGCCTCCCTCGGGAGGCCGTTTTCGTTTCTGCCCACGCAGAAACCTTCCCCACCACGCTATGCTCTATCTTGGTGCACGCCAGTGCGCCTAACCGCAGACTGTTCCCCAATCTGGTTCAAATAAAACGCTTCACCCAGAGTTTCTGGTCCGGATTCGCGCAAATTCAGGCCTTTATCGGTAAATACCGCATCTTTTCAGAGCTTTGGTTTGTTTCTTGCATTTTGTATAGGACGGAATCGCACCCGCGGATCCATCCCGCGCCCGGCCCTTCCAAAACAGTGCCTGGCAAGCGCCAAAAGAGGTCGACGAAGCCTTATGACCATCAGCGATGCACAGCACCGACTGCTCCTCGACAACCTGACCACCGCCACGCTCCTGCTCAATGCCGAGTTGCGCCTGGAGTACATGAACCCTGCCGCCGAAATGCTGCTAGCGGTCAGTGGTCAGCGCAGTCACGGGCAATTCATCAGCGAGCTGTTCACCGAGTCGGCCGAAGCGCTCAACTCTCTGCGCCTGGCCGTGGAGCAGGCGCACCCGTTCACCAAACGCGAAGCGCAACTGACCTCGCTGACCGGCCAGAGCATCACCGTCGACTACGCCGTGACACCGATCCTGCACCAGGGCCAGACCCTACTACTGCTGGAGGTCCACCCCCGTGACCGCCTGCTGCGCATCACCAAGGAAGAAGCCCAGCTGAGCAAGCAAGAAACCACCAAGCTGCTCGTACGCGGCCTGGCTCACGAGATCAAGAACCCCCTCGGCGGCATCCGCGGGGCGGCGCAACTGCTGGCCCGGGAGCTGCCGCATGACGACCTTCGCGACTACACCAATGTGATCATCGAGGAGGCCGACCGCCTGCGAAACCTCGTCGACCGCATGCTCGGCTCCAACAAACTGCCATCTTTGGCCATGACCAACATCCACGAAGTGCTGGAGCGGGTCTGCAGCCTGGTCGAAGCCGAAAGCCAGGGCGGCATCACGTTGGTGCGCGACTACGACCCGAGCCTGCCGGATGTGTTGGTCGACCGCGAACAGATGATCCAGGCGGTGCTCAACATCGTGCGCAACGCCATGCAAGCGATTGCCAGCCAGAACGACCTGCGCCTGGGCCGCATCACCCTGCGCAGCCGCGCGGTGCGCCAGTTCACCATTGGCCATGTGCGCCATCGCTTGGTCGCGCGGGTCGAGATCACCGACAACGGCCCGGGCATCCCTGTGCAATTGCAGGACACCCTCTTCTACCCCATGGTCAGCGGCCGCCCGGACGGCACCGGGCTGGGCCTGGCCATCACTCAGAACATCATCAGCCAGCACCAGGGCTTGATCGAATGTGACAGCCACCCCGGCCACACCACCTTCTCGATCTACCTGCCCCTGGAACAAGGAGCCACCGCCTCATGAGCCGAAGTGAAACCGTCTGGATCGTCGATGATGATCGCTCCATCCGCTGGGTCCTGGAAAAAGCCCTGCAGCAAGAAGGCATGACCACCCAGAGCTTCGACAGCGCCGATGGCGTCATGGGCCGCCTGGCCCGCCAGCAACCGGACGTGATCATCTCCGACATCCGCATGCCCGGCACCAGCGGCCTGGACCTGCTTGCACAGATCCGCGAGCAACACCCGCGCCTGCCGGTCATCATCATGACCGCCCATTCGGACCTGGACAGCGCCGTCGCCTCCTACCAAGGTGGCGCCTTTGAATACCTGCCCAAGCCGTTCGACGTGGACGATGCGGTCTCGCTGGTCAAGCGCGCCAATCAGCACGCCCAGGAGCAACAGGCACTCGATGTGCCGACAAGCCTGGCCCGCACGCCGGAAATAATCGGCGAGGCGCCGGCGATGCAGGAGGTGTTCCGCGCGATCGGTCGCCTCAGCCATTCCAACATCACGGTACTGATCAACGGCGAGTCCGGTACCGGCAAGGAGTTGGTCGCCCACGCCCTGCACCGCCACAGTCCGCGGGCGGCATCACCCTTCATTGCCCTGAACATGGCGGCAATCCCGAAGGACTTGATGGAATCCGAACTGTTCGGCCACGAGAAGGGCGCCTTCACCGGGGCCGCCAACCTGCGCCGCGGCCGCTTCGAGCAGGCCGATGGCGGTACGTTGTTTCTCGATGAGATCGGCGACATGCCCGCCGACACCCAGACCCGCCTGCTGCGGGTCCTGGCCGACGGCGAGTTCTACCGGGTGGGTGGTCATGTGCCGGTCAAGGTGGACGTGCGCATCATCGCCGCGACCCACCAGAATCTGGAGTCGCTGGTGCAGGCCGGCAAGTTTCGCGAAGACTTGTTCCACCGCCTGAACGTGATCCGCATACATATTCCGCGCCTGGCCGATCGGCGCGAGGACATCCCTGCCCTGGCGCGGCACTTCCTTGGCCGCGCCGCCAAGGAACTGGCCGTCGAGCCCAAGCTGCTCAAGCCGGAAACCGAAGAGTTCATGCGCAATCTGCCCTGGCCGGGCAACGTCCGCCAGTTGGAGAACACCTGCCGCTGGATCACCGTCATGGCCTCCAGCCGCGAAGTGCTGATCGGCGACCTGCCGCCGGAGTTGCTCAACCTGCCGCAGGACTCGGCGCCGGTCACCAACTGGGAACAGGCCCTGCGCCAGTGGGCCGACCAGGCCCTGGCCCGCGGCCAGTCGAACCTGCTCGACAGCGCCGTGCCGAGCTTCGAGCGCATCATGATCGAGACCGCCCTCAAGCACACCGCAGGCCGCCGCCGGGATGCCGCCGTGCTGCTGGGCTGGGGACGCAATACCCTGACACGCAAGATCAAGGAGCTGGGAATGCGCGTCGACGGCGGGGATGAGGAAGATGGCGACGATCATTGATCCTCGCTGAATCCGCCATTTATTGTGGGGCCGCACCGCGGCCCCCAGCAGCCCCAAAGGCTCCATCTGCACCGATCCTGTGCCCTCTGCACCGCACCGAGGCACAAAATCTCGAAAAACCCCGCCAAAACCGCTCAATACCCAGCGTTTCTGTAGGTTCAGAAACTGGCACGGCATCTGCAATAAGACAGATATCTCCAGTTTCGGGGACCTCGGTACAGGCAGGCCGGGATATCCCCTCTTTTATTCGTGCAGCCTCACCTGCACCCGCCAGCGCCCAGCGTCCTGTGCACCGCTCCACTCGCCGTGCAGAGGGCGCGCGGCGACCACCGTCAGCAACAAACCTTCCTCGCTGTTCTGTAACCGCCAGCCAGCCGGCTTTCCTTGCACTTGCAACTGGCCTCGCTGGGGCTGGCCCTCGGCCTGGAACACAACAGCCACCGTGCCCTGCACCGTTTCACCGTGCAGCTTGGGCTCGTTGTTGAACCACAAATCCAGGCCGTCCTGCACCACTTCCACCTGTTCGAGCACCCGCTCTTGGGGCGCAGTCAGGCGTCCGATCATCAACCCCACCATCATGCCGACGATTGCCAGGGACAACAGCACGCGTGGCCAAGCCTTCGAACGCAGGTCGGGTTCGAGGGTAGAATGCTCGTCATCTTCACGCCTGGAGCCGTGCATGTTTCACGTCATCCTCTTTCAACCAGAGATTCCGCCGAATACCGGCAACATTATCCGCCTCTGCGCCAACAGCGGCTGCGCCCTGCACCTGATCGAGCCGCTGGGCTTCGAGCTGGACGACAAGCGCTTGCGCCGGGCAGGTTTGGATTACCACGAGTATGCCACGCTCAAGCGCTACCAGAGCCTGGCTGACTGCCTGGAGAGCCTCGGCCAGCCGCGACTGTTCGCCTTTACCACCAAAGGCTCGCATGCCTTCCACGAGGTCGATTACCAACCGGGCGATGCCTTTCTGTTCGGCCCCGAGAGCCGGGGCTTGCCCACCGAGGTGCTGGACAGCCTGCCTGCGCAGCAGCGCCTGCGCCTGCCCATGCGGCCCGGCTGCCGCAGCCTGAACCTGTCCAACACCGTGGCGGTAACCGTCTACGAGGCGTGGCGCCAGCAGGGCTTTGCCGGCAGTTGATGCCCAGCCTGTTCGGGGGCAAACCCGCGAACCGGGAACTCACCGACAAAAAAAGGGCGACCGAAGTCGCCCTTTGCGTTTTTTTTTTTACAGCGATTACTGCATGGTCGGCGCTTCGCCGGCTTCCTGCATGCGCTGCATTTCCTGCGCGTACAAGGCGTCGAAGTTGACCGGGGAGAGCATCAGCGCCGGGAACGAACCACGGGTCACCAGGCTGTCCAGGGTCTCGCGAGCATACGGGAACAGAATGTTCGGGCAGAACGCACCAAGGGTATGGCTCATGGAGGCCGCGTCGAGGTTCTTGATCAGGAAGATACCGGCCTGCTGCACTTCGGCGATGAAGGCCACTTCTTCACCGTTCTTGACGGTCACGGACAGGGTCAGCACCACTTCGTGGAAATCGCTTTCCAGAGCTTTCTGGCGGGTGTTGAGGTCCAGCGAGACGCTCGGCTCCCACTGCTGACGGAAGATCTGCGGGCTCTTCGGCGCCTCGAAGGACAGGTCGCGCACGTAGATGCGCTGCAGGGAGAATTGCGGGGAATTGTCGTCGGCGGCGCCGTTGTTCTGCTGGTCAGTCATGGCAGATCTTTTCCTAATGGTTATGTAAGAGCTGTGATTCAGGCCTCGAGCAGGGCATCGAGTTTGCCCGCCCGCTCCAGTGCATAGAGGTCATCGCATCCGCCAACGTGGGTGGTGCCGATCCAGATCTGCGGTACCGAGGTGCGGCCCGCCTTCTGGCTCATCTCGGCGCGCACTTGCGGCTTGCCGTCGACCTTGATTTCCTCGAAGGCCACGCCCTTGCTCTCGAGCAGGTACTTGGCACGCATGCAATAGGGGCAATAGTCGCTGGAGTACACGATGACAGGCTTCATGATCACTTCACCAGGGGCAGGTTATCGGCTTTCCAGCTGGAAACGCCACCGCTGAGCTTGGCGGCAGTGTAACCAGCCTTGAGCAGCTCGCGGCAGATGGTGCCGGACTGCTGGCCCATGCTGTCCACAACGATCAGGGTCTTGCCCTTGTGCTTGTCCAGCTCGGCCATACGGTTGACCAGTTTGTCCTGCGGGATGTTCAGGGCGCCGACGATGTGGCCCGACGAGTATTCCTTGCTCGGACGGATGTCGATCACCACGCCTTTGTCGGCGTTGACCAGCGCGGTCAGTTGGCCGTTGCTCAGGCTCTGGCCGCCGCGGCGGATTTCGTTGATGAGCAGCAGGACCAGCAGAACAACGAAGATCGCCACCAGGATGTAGTGGTTTGTCGCAAATTGAATCAGGTTAGCAACCATCTGAGGGTGTTCCACGCGATTGAAAATGCCGGCCAGTATACACAGCCCCCCAGGCCCGCCAAAGCCCGGCAGGCCCGCTGGAAAATCGCCCGCATCGACAGCCTGTCGGGCATTGCCCGTTCATTTGGAGGAAATTGGCCGCCGCTGGCCGATTTGCCCTAAAATGCGTGTCTTTATCATCTTGCAACCGTGAGTAGGATTGATGACGAACACGCCAAAACCCTTGGTCCTGATTATCCTGGATGGTTTCGGGCATAGCGAAAGCCCCGAGTACAACGCCATCTTCGCCGCCAATACCCCGGTCTACGATCGCCTGCGCGCCAGCCAGCCCAACGGGTTGATCTCCGGTTCCGGCATGGATGTCGGCCTGCCTGACGGCCAGATGGGCAACTCCGAGGTCGGTCACATGAACCTCGGTGCCGGGCGAGTGGTGTACCAGGACTTCACCCGGGTCACCAAGGCCATCCGCGATGGCGAGTTCTTCAGCAACCCGGTGCTCACCGGCGCGGTCGACAAGGCCGCAGGCGCCGGCAAGGCCGTGCACATTCTTGGCCTGCTGTCCGACGGTGGTGTACACAGCCACCAGGATCACCTCATTGCGATGGCCGAACTGGCCGCGCAGCGTGGCGCCGACAAGATCTACCTGCATGCCTTCCTTGATGGCCGCGATACTCCGCCGCGCAGCGCGCAGTCGTCCATCGAACTGCTCGATGCCACCTTCGCCAAGCTGGGCAAGGGCCGCATCGCCAGCCTCATCGGTCGCTACTACGCCATGGACCGCGACAACCGCTGGGACCGCGTCAGCGCCGCCTACAACCTGATTGTCGACAGCGTCGCCGACCACACCGCGCCATCGGCCCTGGCCGGCCTGGAAGCGGCCTACGCCCGTGACGAAAGCGACGAGTTCGTCAAAGCCACCCGCATCGGTGAAGCCGTCAAGGTCGAGGACGGCGATGCCGTCATCTTCATGAACTTCCGCGCCGACCGTGCCCGCGAGCTGTCCCGCGCATTCGTCGAGACAGACTTCAACGAGTTCCCCCGCGCCCGCCTGCCCAAGTTGGCCGCCTACATTGGCCTGACCCAGTACTCGGCCAAGATCCCGGCCCCGGCCGCGTTCGCCCCAGCCAGCCTGGACAATGTGCTCGGCGAGTACCTGGCCAAGAAGGGCAAGACCCAACTGCGCATCGCCGAGACCGAGAAGTACGCCCACGTCACCTTCTTCTTCTCGGGGGGGCGTGAGGAGCCGTTCGAAGGCGAGGAGCGCATCCTGATCCCATCGCCGAAGGTCGCCACCTACGACCTGCAGCCGGAAATGAGCGCACCGGAAGTCACCGATCGTATCGTCGAGGCCATCGAGCAGCAGCGCTACGACGTGATCGTGGTCAACTACGCCAACGGCGACATGGTCGGCCACACCGGTGTGTTCGAAGCCGCGGTCAAGGCGGTCGAGGCGCTGGACGGCTGCGTCGGACGCATCGTCCAGGCACTGGACAAGGTGGGCGGCGAAGCGCTGATCACCGCCGACCATGGCAACGTCGAACAGATGGAAGACGCCTGCACGGGCCAAGCGCACACCGCCCATACCACCGAGCCTGTGCCGTTCATCTATGTCGGCAAGCGCAACCTCAAGGTTCGTGAAGGCGGCGTGCTGGCGGACGTGGCGCCAACCATGCTCAAGCTGCTGGGCCTGGAAAAGCCTGCCGAAATGACCGGTACGTCGATCCTCGTCGACGACTGATCCACACGTCGCGAGGCACACGCTGCAAGTGGCAATAAAAAGCGGGCCAGCGCTCGCTGTTTCTTGACACTTGCAGCTTGAAGCTGACCGCTGACACTGCGAGACGTTTTTTTTGCAGGCCCAGGCGGGCATACTAGGCCAGTCTCCATCCCTGGTACGCCCAACTCCATGCTTCGCGCCCTGATCCTACTCGCCCTGTCCTGCCTGCTCAGCCCGGCCTTTGCCGACGAGCGCGCGCAGACCCAGCAACAACTGGAAGCCACCCGCCAGGACATCGCCGAGCTGAAGAAGATGCTGGGCAAGCTCCAGGAGGAAAAGTCCGGCGTGCAGAAAGACCTCAAGTCCACCGAGACCGAAATCGGCGACCTGGAAAAGCAGGTGGAGGCTCTGCAACAAGAACTAAAAAAGACCGAGGGCGAGCTGGAGCGCCTTGATACCGAGAAAAAAAAACTCCAGAGCGCCCGCGTTGAACAACAGCGACTGATCGCCATCCAGGCCCGCTCCGCCTACCAGAGCGGCCGCGAGGAATACCTCAAGCTGCTGCTCAACCAGCAGAATCCCGAGAAATTCGCCCGCACCCTCACCTATTACGACTACCTGAGCAAGGCGCGCCTCGAACAACTGCGCACCTTCAACGAGACCCTGCGCCAGCTGGCCAACGTCGAGCAGGACATCAGCCGCCAACAGGCGCAATTGCTGGCCCAGCGTGGCAACCTCGACAGCCGCCGCCAGGAACTTGAGGCCGTGCGCAACGAACGCCGGCAAGTCCTGGCCAAGCTCAACACCGACATGCAGGCTCGCGACCAGAAACTGCAGTCCCGCCAGCAGGATCAGGCCGAGCTGACCAAGGTCCTCAAGACCATCGAGGAAACCCTCGCCCGCCAGGCCCGCGAAGCCGAAGAGGCCCGCAAGAAAGCCTTGCTAGCCCAGCAGCAGGCCGAAGAGCAGCGCCGCCAGCAGCAGGCCCTTGCCGCCAACGAAGAAGAAGCCCCGAAAAAAGCCCGCACCACCCTCGGCCCCCTCGTTTCCAGCGAAGGCGCAAGCTACGGCGGCGCTTTTTCTGCTGCCCGCGGAAAACTTCCCTGGCCAGTCAATGGTCGATTGCTGGCACGCTTCGGCGATGCACGCGGTGGCGATGACCGGGCCAAGTGGGACGGTGTGATGATCGGCGCTAACCCGGGCACCCAGGTGCGCGCCGTACACGGCGGGCGCGTGGTGTTCGCCGACTGGTTGCGTGGCGCTGGACTTCTGGTCATTCTCGACCATGGTAATGGTTACCTGAGCCTGTACGGCCACAACCAGAGCCTGCTCAAGCGCGCCGGCGACATCGTCAAGGCCGGAGAGGCCATCTCTACCGTTGGCGACAGCGGTGGACAGGACAGCTCGGGCCTGTATTTCGCCATTCGCCAGCAGGGTCGCCCCACCGACCCTTCGCAGTGGTGCCGCGGTTAGTCACCTTTTTTACGGCATAGCCACAGCTGCGCCGATGCTCCTTCGAGGGAGCACCAACAGGATCAGGAGTTCGTTCGACATGCTGCACTCGTCTCGCCTCACCCAGCTGGCCCTGACCATCGCCCTGGTGGTCGGCGCGCCCCTGGTTTCCGCCGCCGAGCCGGCCGCACCGGCCAGCCGCGCGGCGGTACCGGCCACCGAGGTGACCGCCAAGGCGCCACTGCCGCTGGATGAGCTGCGCACCTTCGCCGAGGTCCTTGATCGCATCAAGGCCGCCTACGTCGAGCCGGTGGACGACAAGACCCTGCTGGAAAACGCCATCAAGGGCATGCTGAGCAATCTCGATCCTCACTCGGCCTATCTGGGGCCAGAGGACTTCCAAGAGCTGCAGGAAAGCACCAGCGGCGAGTTCGGCGGCCTGGGGATCGAAGTGGGCATGGAGGACGGCTTCGTCAAGGTGGTGTCGCCGATCGACGATACCCCGGCCTCGCGCGCCGGCATCGAGGCGGGCGATCTGATCGTCAAGATCAACGGCGCCCCGACCCGCGGCCAGACCATGACAGAAGCTGTGGACAAGATGCGCGGCAAGGTGGGCGAGAAGATCACCCTGACCCTGGTCCGCGACGGCGGCACGCCCTTCGACGTGACCCTCGCCCGCGCGGTGATCCAGGTCAAGAGCGTCAAGAGTCAGCTGCTGGAGAACGACTACGGCTACATCCGTATCACCCAGTTCCAGGTCAAGACCGGCGAGGAAGTCGGCAAGGCACTGGCCAAGCTGCGCAAGGACAACGGCAAGAAACTGCGCGGCGTGGTCCTGGACCTGCGCAACAACCCCGGCGGCGTGCTGCAATCGGCGGTGGAAGTGGCCGACCACTTCCTCACCAAAGGCCTGATCGTCTACACCAAGGGCCGCATCGCCAACTCCGAGCTGCGCTTCTCCGCCGACCGGGCCGACGCCAGCGAAGGCGTGCCGCTGGTGGTGCTGATCAACGGCGGCAGCGCCTCGGCTTCGGAAATCGTCGCAGGCGCCCTGCAGGACCAGAAGCGTGCGGTGCTGATGGGCACCGACAGCTTTGGCAAGGGCTCGGTACAGACCGTGTTGCCGCTGAACAACGACCGTGCGCTCAAGCTCACCACCGCGCTGTACTTCACGCCCAACGGCCGTTCGATCCAGGCCCAGGGCATTGTCCCGGACATCGAGGTACGCCCAGCCAAGCTCACCGCCGAAGCGGACACCGAGAACTTCAAGGAAGCCGACCTGCAGGGCCACCTGGGCAACGGCAACGGCGGTGCCGACCGTCCGACCGGCAGCAGCAAGCGCAAGGAGCGGCCGCAGGATGGTGACTTCCAGCTCAGCCAAGCCCTCAGCCTGCTCAAAGGCCTGAACATCACCAAGGGCGACTGACCCGTCTCATGCGTTACCTGCTGTTGACGCTGTTCTGCCTGTTGGCCGGCACCGCCCATGCGGCGCCGGCCAAGGCCTACATGAGCATCATTATCGACGACCTGGGCCAGAGCAGCGAGCGCGACAGCCGTACCCTCGCCCTGCCGGGCCCGATCACGATGGCGATCATGCCCGATACGCCCCATGCCACCGACTTCGCCCGCCAGGCCCACAAAGCCGGGCGCACGGTGATCCTGCACATGCCCATGGACCCTGCCACCGGCCCGTACGCCTGGCACCCAGGCACCCCTATCGAAGAGCTCGCCCGCCGCCTGGATGCCGCCTTGGCCAAAGTGCCCTTCGCCGCTGGCATCAACAACCACATGGGCAGCCGCATGACCTCCCAGGCCGAGCCCATGGCCTGGCTGATGGGAGAGTTGCAGCGGCGCCACCTGTTCTTCGTCGACAGCCGCACCAGTGCCGCCACCGTGGCCGCGGCCAAGGCCCAGGCACTTGGACTGGCGCATGTTTCGCGAGATGTCTTCCTGGACGATACCCGCACCACCGAGGCCATCTCCGCGCAGCTGCAGCAGGGCGTGGCCTTGGCCCGCAGACAAGGCTCGGCAGTGCTCATCGGCCACCCCTACCCTCAGACCCTGGACGTGCTGGAACGAGAACTTCCCCGACTCAAGCAGCAGGGCATAGAGCTGATCGGCCTTCACCAGATGATCGCCGAACGGAGCAACCAGGCCATGCCCGCCCATGGCAAGCATGGCCGTTACAGCAACCGCTGAAGCCATCACGCTTCACTAAAGATGTACCGCGCTGCGCTCACTTTCAGCACTCACAGTGACCCTTCTACACAAATAAGGAGGGTCACCATGCTCGCGCGACATTCGATCTGCCTAGGACTGGCATTCGCCTGGATTGCCTCGCCTGCGTTGGCCGGCCCAGTGCCCGGCATGCAGGCCTGGCCTTCTGCGCGGATGCTCTGGCCAGCGCCCGTTCCCGATCCGGACATGACCCTAGAGCGTCTCGACAACGGCGACATGAAGGTCACCTGGAAGATCGCCCCGCCGGACCTTCAGTGCTATCGCATCAAGCACGGCCCACCCGGGACCCTCGACTGCAACGAGCCGGCTGGCTACCAAATGCTTCGCCATGCCAGCCAGGAATTCAAATGGCAGGACCTGCCCCTGAAGCTCTGCACCAAAGCCGAGGACATCGCCAAACACCACTCGGCGCCACGCGAAGACCTGTTGCTCCTGCAAGCCCCCTGAAACGACAAAGGCCCGACTCTCGTGAGTCGGGCCTTTGTCGTGACAAGCTCAGGCGCTATCAGCTGTAGACACGCCCCAGCAACTGGCGGTGACTTTCGAACTGATCCAGCACGTCGCGCACGATCTGCTCCGGCGTGAAGCCCATCAGGTCGTATTCCTGGCTGCCATCATGCAGGTAGACCTCAGCGCGGTAGAAACGCTGGCGCACTTCTGCCTCACCTTCTGCCGCGGCCTCGCTCGGCGCGGCCTGGTAGCCATCCAGGCTCACTTCGTAGACGAAGGGATTGCCCTCTTCCATCATCACGCGCAGGCCCATCAGCGAACGGGAGTGACCGGCACGTGCTTCGACATCGAAGCCCTGGTTACGCATCTGCGCGGCGGCTTCCTTGAGCGCCGGGCTGACGTACTTGTCCATGAAGCGCTGGACCACGGCCTGGCTCGGCTGCAGATCCATCTGGCTCAGGCGCTCGCTGAAGCCACGACGGCCACGGGCAGCCAGTTCGGCACGCTCCTGCTCGACCGCAACGTCCTGCTTCATGGCCTTGTACAGACCGAACATGAACAGCACCAGCACCACGGAGAACGGCAAGCCAGCCAGAACCACCATGGTCTGCATGGCTTCGAAGTTACCGGCGAACAGCAGGCCGATGGTCACCAGGGTAATGACGACGGACCAGAACACCACCATCCAGTGCGGGGCGTCTTCGTCCACCTTGCCGCCTTTGCACGACAGGTTGGCCATCATCACCGCGCCGGAGTCGGCCGGGGTGAGGAACAGCACGAAGCCGACGAACACCGCCACACCGATGACGAACTTGGCTGCCGGGAAGAATTCCAGCAACTGATAAATCGACATCGACGGCTGTTCCAACGCGGTCTTGCCCAACTCCACAGCGCCCTGGTTAACCACCAGGTCCAGCGCGGTGTTGCCGAAAATCGACAGCCACGCCAGGGTAAAGCCCAGCGGGATCAACAGCACGCCACTGACCAGCTGGCGCACGGTACGGCCCTTGGAGATACGGGCAATGAACATACCGACGAATGGGCCCCAGGAGATCCACCAGGCCCAGTAGAACACGGTCCACAGGCCCAGCCAGCGCTCGGACTTGGCGCCGTCGCCTTCATAGACGTACAGGTCGAACGTCTTAAGCACGATGCCATTGAGGTAGTCACCGATGTTCTGCACGAAGCCATTGAGCAGGTGCAGAGTGTTGCCACCCAACAGAACGAAGATCAACAGACCACTGAACAGCATGATGTTCAGGTTGGACAGACGGCGGATGCCGTTTTCCACGCCCGACACAGCAGCCACGGTCGCCACGCCGGCCATGACCAGAATCACCGCCAGCAGGTTGGTCTTGCTGTGGTCGATGCCGAACAGGTACTCAAGACCCGACGCCACCTGCATCGAACCGATACCCAGGTTGGTCACAAGGCCCAGCAAGGTGACGAACATGCCGAAGATGTCCACTGCGTTGCCGGCAGCGCCCTTGACCCAGCGCTCACCGACCAGCGGGTACAGAGCCGAACGCAGGGCCAACGGCTGGTTGTGGCGATAGGCGAAGTAGCCCACGGCCAAGCCAACCAGGGCGTAGATCGCCCAGCCATGCAGGCCCCAGTGCAGGAAGGTCAGTTGCAGCGCCTGGCGCGCGGCTTCATGGCTCGCGGCGGCACCTTCAGGCGGGTTGAAATAATGGTCCAGCGGCTCGGAGGCGCCGAAATACAGCAGCGAGATACCGATACCGGAGGAGAACAGCATGCCGGCCCAGGCGCCGTAGCTGAAATCGGGTTGGTCATCTTTGCCGCCAAGCTTGAGCTTGCCGAAGTCGGAGAAGGCCAGATAGACGACGAACAGCAGGTATCCGCAGATCACCAGCATGTAGTACCAACCGAAGGTACGGGTCAGCCAGGCCTGCGCCACGCTCAGCACACGGCCGGCGGTTTCAGGGACAGCGATAAGCAGGGCGGTCAAAACGAGGACCAGCAACGCGGAGGTATAGAACACAACGCGGTTGACCCGTACCCGTTCGGCGGGAGGGTTGGTTAGGGAGGCAGAACTCATTGCACGAATGCTCCGGGCAGTGCGGGAGTGGAGGCTAATCAGTCTTCCCGAGCAAATGGTGCAATAGCCCCACAGCATCAGGTGTTATAAAAGCACCTAGGAAATCGCGATCCCGAATCGAATCGTTGCAAATAAAACAGATCCAAGCCCGCTCCAGTGGCTGCCCGCGCGGCCCATGACCGCTCGGCGGAATCTGCATTTCGCATCGCTCTTGCCCGTCAACGCCTTGTATTCCGGGGGTTACGCGATTTCCTGGGGTGTCAATCCGTGCCTTCTCGATCAGCTGAAAAACTGTCAATGGCACAAATTGTCGCAGAGCTTATTCTTTATTGATTGAACGTTCAATCAAAACAAAATAGACTGGCCTTCGCCGAGGCAGCCGCTCGTCGTCTGCTCGCAGGCCTGAGGAGATATGCAACATGCCCAAGGTCGGTATGCAACCCATCCGCCGCCAGCAGTTGATCGAAGCCACGTTGCAGGCGGTCGATCAGGTGGGACTGGGAGATGCCAGCATTGCGCTGATTGCCCGTTTGGCCGGTGTGTCGAACGGCATCATCAGTCACTACTTTCGGGACAAGAACGGCCTGATCGCAGCGACGATGGGTTACATCATGAGCATGCTCAACGAAGGCGTTGCGGCGCGTCGCCAGGCACTGACGGACGACAGCCCGCGCGCCCACCTGAAAGTGATCATCGAGGGCAACTTCGATGCGAGCCAGGTGAACGGCCCGGCAATGAAAACCTGGTTGGCCTTCTGGGCCTCCAGCATGCACCAGCCAGACCTGCACAGGTTGCAGCGGATCAACGACCACCGCTTGTATTCCAACCTGTGCTGCCAGTTCCGCCGCGTCCTGCCGCTCTACCATGCGCGCAAGGCTGCCCGCGGGCTGGCGGCCCTGATCGATGGCCTGTGGCTGCGTGGCGCGCTGTCCGGTGATGCATTCGACACCGACCAGGCAATACGGATTGCTTACGAATACATGGATCTACAACTGGCTAAACAGCAGAGTCTGGACACTACCGACCAGGCCTCTGAACAACCGCGCGCGGCGATTGCCAACCAGGCAGGAGCGTGACGCGGTAGCCAACCACACACTGCACTTGCGAGGACACTATGGCCCGTTTCGGAACGCAAAAACTCTACATTGATGGTGGTTACGTCGACGCTAGCACCGACGCCACTTTCGAAGCCATCAACCCGGCCACCGGCGAAGTCCTCGCCCACGTGCAACGTGCCACCCAGGCTGACGTCGAGCGCGCCGTCGAAAGCGCCGAGCGCGGCCAGAAAGTCTGGGCCGCAATGACCGCCATGCAGCGTTCGCGCATCCTGCGCCGCGCCGTCGAGATTCTGCGCGAGCGCAACGACGAGCTGGCCATGCTGGAAACCCTGGACACCGGCAAGTCCTACTCCGAAACCCGTTACGTCGACATCGTCACCGGCGCCGACGTGCTGGAATACTACGCAGGCCTGGTTCCTGCCATCGAAGGCGAGCAGATCCCGCTGCGCGAGAGCTCCTTCGTCTACACCCGCCGCGAGCCACTGGGCGTGACCGCCGGTATCGGTGCCTGGAACTACCCGATCCAGATCGCCCTGTGGAAATCCGCCCCGGCCCTGGCTGCCGGCAACGCCATGATCTTCAAGCCTTCGGAAGTCACCTCGCTGACCACCCTGAAGCTGGCCGAGATCTACACCGAAGCCGGCCTGCCGGACGGCGTGTTCAACGTCCTGACCGGCAGCGGTCGCGAAGTGGGCACCTGGCTGACCGAGCACCCGCGCATCGAGAAAGTCTCCTTCACCGGCGGCACCACCACCGGCAAGAAAGTCATG
The DNA here is from genome assembly GCF_001808425.1 of Pseudomonas sp. HMSC08G10. Taxonomy (NCBI): domain Bacteria; kingdom Pseudomonadati; phylum Pseudomonadota; class Gammaproteobacteria; order Pseudomonadales; family Pseudomonadaceae; genus Pseudomonas; species Pseudomonas sp. HMSC08G10. Next base: position 29,579 of record NZ_KV793294.1, read on the forward strand.
GCCAGCGCCTCGAGCTCCACGCTCAAGGAAGTCACCATGGAACTGGGCGGCAAGTCGCCGCTGATCATCTGCGACGACGCCGACCTGGACAAGGCCGCCGACATCGCCATGATGGCCAACTTCTACAGCTCCGGTCAGGTCTGCACCAACGGCACTCGCGTATTCATCCCGTCGTCGATGAAAGCGGCCTTCGAAGCCAAGATCGCCGAACGCGTCGCCCGCATCCGTGTCGGCAACCCGGAAGACGAGAACACCAACTTCGGTCCGCTGGTCAGCTTCGCGCACATGGAAAGCGTCCTGGGCTACATCGCCAAGGGCAAGGAAGAAGGTGCCCGCGTCCTGTGCGGCGGCGAGCGTCTGATGGCCGGTGACTTCGCCAAGGGCGCGTTCGTTGCCCCGACCGTCTTCACCGACTGCACCGACGACATGACCATCGTCAAGGAAGAGATCTTCGGCCCGGTCATGAGCATTCTGACCTACGAAACCGAAGAAGAAGTCATCCGTCGCGCCAACGACACCGAGTACGGCCTGGCCGCCGGCGTCTGCACCAACGACATCAGCCGCGCCCACCGCATCATCCACAAGCTCGAAGCGGGCATCTGCTGGATCAACGCCTGGGGCGAATCGCCGGCCGAAATGCCGGTCGGCGGTTACAAGCAGTCGGGCGTCGGCCGTGAGAACGGTGTCAGCTCGCTGGCTCAATACACTCGCATCAAGTCGGTACAGGTCGAGCTGGGCGGCTACAACTCGGTTTTCTGAACCCTGTCTAGCCACGCCCGTGCCGCTGCGCACGGGCGTTTCCGCTCCCTGATCACCGCCAACATGAGGGTACTTTCATGTCCAAAGAATACGATTACATCATCGTCGGTGCCGGCTCCGCCGGTAACACCCTGGCGACCCGCCTGACCGAAGACGCCGGCGTCACTGTACTGCTGCTGGAAGCCGGTGGCCCCGACTACCGCTTCGACTTCCGTACCCAGATGCCAGCCGCCCTGGCCTTCCCGCTGCAGGGCCGTCGCTACAACTGGGCATACGAAACCGATCCTGAGCCGCACATGAACAACCGCCGCATGGAATGTGGCCGTGGCAAGGGCCTGGGTGGCTCTTCGCTGATCAACGGCATGTGCTACATCCGCGGCAACGCCATGGACTTCGACGGCTGGGCGAAACTGCCAGGCCTCGAAGACTGGACCTACCTGGACTGCCTGCCGTACTTCCGCAAGGCCGAAACCCGCGACATCGGCCCGAACGACTACCACGGCGGTGAAGGCCCGGTCAGCGTGACCACGCCTAAAGCCGGCAACAACCCACTGTTCCACGCCATGGTCGAAGCCGGCGTGCAGGCGGGTTACCCGCGTACCGAAGACCTCAACGGCTACCAGCAGGAAGGCTTCGGTCCGATGGACCGTACCGTGACCAAGAACGGTCGTCGCTCCAGCACCGCCCGCGGCTATCTGGACCAGGCCAAGAAGCGTCCGAATCTGACCATCGTCACCCACGCCCTGACCGACCGCGTGCTGTTCGACGGCAAGCGCGCCATCGGCGTGACCTACCTGGTCGGCGACAGCGAAGAGCGCGTCGAAGCCCGCGCCCGCAAGGAGGTCATTGTCAGCTCCGGCGCCATCGCCTCGCCGCAGTTGCTGCAACGCTCCGGCGTCGGTCCGCGCGAACTGCTCGAAAGCCTCGATATCCCGGTCGTCCACGACCTGCCAGGCGTCGGCGAGAACCTGCAGGACCACCTGGAGCTGTACCTGCAATACGCGTGCACCCAGCCGGTTTCGCTGTACCCGTCGCTGCTGTGGTGGAACCAGCCAGCCATTGGCGCCGAATGGATGTTCAACGGCACCGGCATCGGCGCCAGCAACCAGTTCGAGGCTGGCGGTTTCATCCGCACCCGTCCTGAGTTCGAATGGCCGAACATCCAGTACCACTTCCTGCCGGTTGCGATCAACTACAACGGCTCCAACGGCGTGAAGGAACACGGCTTCCAGGCCCACATGGGTTCGATGCGCTCGCCTAGCCGTGGCCGCATCAGACTCAAGTCCAAGGATCCGCGCCAGCACCCAAGCATCCTGTTCAACTACATGGCCACCGAGCAGGACTGGCAGGAATTCCGCGACGGCATCCGCCTGACCCGCGAGATCATGGCCCAGCCGGCGCTGGATCCCTACCGTGGTCGCGAGATCAGCCCGGGCGCCCACGTGCAGACCGACGAGGAACTGGACAAGTTCATCCGCGAGCACGCCGAAACCGCCTTCCACCCGTCCTGCTCGTGCAAGATGGGCACCGACGACATGGCGGTGGTCGATGGCGAAGGCCGCGTGCACGGCATGCAGGGCCTGCGTGTGGTCGACGCGTCGATCATGCCGATCATCATCACCGGCAACCTCAACGCCACCACGATCATGATCGCCGAGAAAATCTCGGACAAGATCCGTGGCCGCAAGCCGCTGCCGCGCAGCACCGCCAAGTACTACGTAGCCAATGGCGCACCGGTGAAGGGCAAGCCTATGCGCGAGGTCAAGCAGGGCTGAACCTGTCCCGGCCTGTCCGTGACCAACGCCGCTCCCACAGGGATATCGCTACCCATAAGCGCAGCGCAGTACCGGTAGGAGCGGGCTTGTCCCGCGATAGCGTCCGTACTGGCAACACCTGAAAAGGCACCCTCCGGGGTGCCTTTTTCATTTTCAGAAACGCTTTACAGGCTGCCAATTCATCAGGTTAGAATCGATTGGCACGCGACCTGCTAGTCAACGCTATCAAGTCCTTTTTTCCCCGCGATGTACCGGAGTACTGCCTTTGGATGCGAGCACCATCAACAGCCTGTTCCTGATCGGCGCACTGCTGGTCGGGGCAAGTATCTTGGTCAGCTCGCTGTCATCGCGTCTTGGCATTCCTATCCTGGTCATCATCCTCGCCGTCGGCATGGTCGCCGGCGTCGATGGTGGCGGCATCATCTTCAACAACTATCCGACCGCCTATCTGGTGGGCAACCTGGCCCTGGCCGTGATCCTGCTGGACGGCGGCCTGCGCACGCGGGTGGCGAGCTTTCGCGTGGCGCTGTGGCCCGCGTTGTCGCTGGCCACGGTCGGCGTACTGATCACCACCGGGCTGACCGGCATGGTCGCCGCCTGGCTGTTCGACCTGAGCCTCATCCAAGGCCTTCTGATCGGCGCCATCGTCGGCTCAACCGACGCCGCGGCGGTGTTCTCCCTGCTCGGTGGCAAGGGCCTGAACGAGCGTGTCACCGCGACGCTCGAGATCGAGTCGGGTAGCAACGACCCGATGGCGGTCTTTCTCACCGTCACCCTGATCGACATGATCGCCAGCGGCCAGACAGGCCTGCACTGGAGCCTGCTGACCCACTTGGTGCGCGAGTTCGGCATCGGCAGCCTGCTGGGCCTGGGCGGTGGCTGGCTGATGCTGCAACTGGTCAATCGCATCAACCTGGCCGGCGGGCTGTATCCGATCCTGGTGATCGCCGGCGGCCTGGTGGTGTTCTCGCTGACCAACGCCTTGCACGGCAGCGGTTTTCTGGCGGTCTACCTGTGCGGCCTGGTGTTGGGCAACCGCCCTATCCGCAGCCGTCACGGCATTCTGCACATGCTCGATGGCATGGCGTGGTTGGCGCAGATCGGCATGTTCCTGGTGCTGGGCCTGCTGGTCACGCCTCACGATCTGCTGCCGATCGCCTTGCCAGCGCTGGGCCTTGCGCTATGGATGATCCTGTTCGCGCGCCCCCTGTCGGTGGTGGCCAGCTTGCTGCCGTTCAAGGCCTTCCACGGCCGCGAGAAAGCCTTCATCAGCTGGGTCGGCCTGCGCGGCGCGGTGCCGATCATTCTTGCCGTGTTCCCACTGATGGCCGGCCTGCCCGATGCCCAGCTGTTCTTCAACCTGGCCTTCTTCATCGTCCTGGTCTCGCTGTTGGTGCAAGGCACCAGCCTGCCGTGGATGGCCAAGCTGTTGAAAGTCACCGTGCCGCCGGACCCGGCCCCGATTTCCCGCTCCGCTCTGGAGGTGCACATCACCAGCGAGTGGGAGCTGTTCGTCTATCGCCTGGGTGCTGAAAAATGGTGCATCGGCGCCGCCCTGCGCGAGTTGAAGATGCCAGAGGGCACCCGTATCGCCGCACTGTTCCGCGGCGAGCAACTGCTGCACCCCTCAGGCAGCACCGTGCTGGAGGTCGGCGACATGCTGTGCGTGATCGGCCACGAGCACAACCTGCCGGCGCTGGGCAAACTGTTCAGCCAGGCGCCGCAGCGAGGGTTGGACCTGCGCTTCTTCGGCGACTTCGTTCTCGAAGGCGATGCCGAGCTCGGCGCGGTGGCGGCGCTTTATGGCCTTAAGCTGGACGGATTGGACGCGAAAATGCCGCTTGCCCAGTTCATCCGACAGAAGGTCGGAGGCGCTCCAGTAGTGGGCGACCAGGTCGAATGGAACAGCACGATCTGGACCGTGGCGACCATGGACGGGAACAAGATCCAGAAAGTGGGCGTCAGATTCCCGGAAGGTACTCGACCCGGCCCCGGGTTGTTCCTCTAAACTTCGATTTGCCTCGTTTCGCAAGAATTCTGCCTATGTCCCTGCGTGTGTCCCTCCGCGCAGCCCTGCTCGGGCTGTGCCTGTCCCTCTCGTTCGCCGTCGTGGCGGCCGAGGTCCCGACCACCGCCAGCGTCCAGCACAGTCTCGACAAGATCGCCGAGCGCAAACTTCCGGAAGCCGAGCAGAAGGCCCTGCAGCAAGTGCTCGAGCAGACCCTGGTCTTGCTCGCCAGCAAGGAAGACAGCGAAAAGAAACTCGCCGAGCTCAAACAGCAGCTGGCCAGCGCGCCCAACGAGATCCGCGACGGTCAACGCGAGCTGACCAAGCTCAAGCAAACCAAGAGCGTGCCGGTGGCTGAGCGCTATGCCAACCTGGCCGTACCCCAGCTGGAGCAGATGCTCAGCGAACGCAGCACTGAGCAAGGTGAACTGCAAAAAGCGCTCTCCGAAGCTAACAGCCTGATCATCAACTCCCAGACCCGCCCTGAACGGGCCCAGGCCGAAATCAGCAGCAGCCAGACCCGTATCCAGCAGATCAACAGCAGCCTCAAATCGGGCAAGGACGGCGGCAAACCGATTTCCGCAGACCAACGCAACCAGCTCAACGCCGAGCTGGCCGCGCTCAATGCACGCATGGCTCTGCGCCGCCAGGAAATGACCAGCAACAGCCAACTGCAGGATCTGGGCAATGCCCGCCACGACCTGTTGATCGAGCGCGCCGCGCGCCTAGAGCAAGAAATCCAGGAGCTGCAGACGCTGATCAACGACAAGCGTCTGGCCCAGTCCCAGCAGACCGTCACCCAACAGTCGCTCGAAGCCCAGAAGGCCGGCAGCAGCACCTTGCTGGCCACCGAGAGCACCGCCAACGTCAAGCTTTCGGACTACCTGCTCAAGAGCACCGACCGGCTCAACGAGGTCACCCAGCAGAACCTGCGCACCAAACAGCAACTCGACAGCCTGACCCAGGCCGACCAGGCACTGGACGAACAGATCGACGTGCTCAAGGGCAGCCTGCTGCTGTCCAAGATCCTCTACAAGCAAAAGCAGGCCCTGCCGCACCTGAAAGTCGATCGCAACCTGGCCGACCAGATCGCCGACATTCGCCTCTATCAGTTCGAGATCAATCAGCAGCGCGAGCAGATGAGCAGCCCCTCGACCTACGTCGACAAGCTGCTGGCCGCCCAGCCCGAAGAAGAAGCCACGCCACAGCTGCGCAAGGCCTTGCTGGAGGTGGTGATCACCCGCAGCGACCTGCTCGAGCGCCTGAACCGCGAGCTGTCGGCGCTGCTCAATGAGTCCATCACCCTGCAGCTGAACCAGAAGCAACTGCTCAGCACCGCCCAGAGCCTGCGCACCACCCTGGAAGAGCAGATGTTCTGGATTCCCAGCAACAAGCCGCTGGACTGGGAGTGGCTGAGCCATGTGCCCGAGCGGTTTGCCGACCAGGTCGCCAACCTGCCGTGGGGCTCGGGCCTCAAGGAACTGACAGACGGCCTGGCGCAGCGCCCGCTGTTGTTCCTGCCGCTGCTGCTGGTGATCGGCGCGCTGCTGTGGCGGCGCAAGTACCTCTATCAGCGCCTGGGCAAGGTTCACCAAGACATCGGCCATTTCCGTCGCGATAGCCAGTGGCACACGCCCCAGGCGATCCTGATCAATATCCTCCTGGCCATGCCGGTCGCCCTGGCCCTGGCCCTGGGCAGCTACGCCCTGCAGATCGACGCTCGCGGCCAGAACGCTAACCTGGGCGCCGCCCTGTGGCAGATCGCCCAGGCCTGGCTGGTGTTCTACACCGCCTACCGCATCCTCGCGCCGGGCGGCGTTGCCGAGATCCACTTCCGCTGGCACAAGCCGCAGGTCGAGTTCCTGCGCGGCTGGGTGCGCCGGCTGGGCACCGTGGTGCTGGCCCTGGTAGGCGTGGTGGCGGTGGCCGAGCATCAGCCGTCGGCCCTGGCCGATGACGTGCTGGGCATCGGCGTGGTGCTCACCTGCTATGCCCTGATGGCCTGGTTGCTCAGCCGCCTGCTGCTGAGCAGCCCCGCGCACCGGGACACCTCGCTGTTCCGCAAAGCGGTCGGGGTGGCCTTCACCGCGCTACCCATCGCCCTGTTCGTGGCCGTGTGCTTCGGCTACTACTACACCGCGCTCAAGCTCACCGACCGACTCATCTATACCCTTTACCTGCTGTTGTTCTGGCTGGTGATCGAGGCCGCGTTCGTACGCGGGCTCTCGGTTGCGGCCCGGCGCCTGGCCTACCAGCGCGCCCTGAGCAAACGCCAGGCTGCCAAGGAAGGGCTGGACGGCGAGGTGATCGTCGAAGAACCAACCTTGGATATCGAACAGGTCAACCAGCAGTCACTGCGCCTTATCCGCCTGGCCCTGCTTGGCGGCTTCATCGCCGGCCTGTACTGGGTCTGGTCGGACCTGATCTCGGTCTTCGCCTATCTCAACAACTTCACCTTGTACGAATACACCAGCGGCACTGGCGCGGCGGCCAGCATGGTGCCGATCAGCCTGGGCGACCTGCTCGGTGCGCTGGTGATCGTCGGTATCACCTTCGCCCTGGCCGGCAACTTGCCGGGCCTGCTGGAGGTGCTGGTGCTGTCGCGCCTGAACCTGGCCCAAGGCAGCGCCTACGCCACCACCACGCTGCTCTCCTACACCATCGTGGGTGTGGGCATCGTGAGCACCCTGTCGACCCTCGGGGTGAGCTGGGACAAGCTGCAATGGCTGGTGGCGGCCCTGTCGGTGGGCCTGGGCTTCGGCATGCAGGAGATCTTCGCCAACTTCATCTCCGGCATCATGATTTTGTTCGAGCGCCCCGTGCGCATCGGCGACACCATCACCATCGGCAATCTGTCCGGCACGGTGAGCAAGATCCGCATCCGTGCGACCACCATCACCGACTTCGACCGCAAGGACATCATCGTCCCCAACAAGACCTTCATCACGGGCCAATTGATCAACTGGTCGCTGACCGACACCGTCACCCGCGTCACGCTCAAGCTGGGCATCGACTACGGCTCGGATTTGGATCTGGTGCGCGAACTGCTGCTCAAGGGCGCCCACGAAAACCCACGGGTGCTCAAGGATCCTGAGCCGATCGTGTACTTCCTCAACTTCGGCGAAAGCTCGCTGGACCACGAACTGCGCATGCACGTCCGCGACCTGGGCGACCGCAACCCGACGCTGGACGAGATCAACCGCTACATCAACCGCGAGTTCAAGGCGCACAACATCAAGATCTCGGTGCGCCAGGTCGAGGTATTCCTGATGGACATGCAAGGCGGCAAACAGCAGTTGATTCCGGTGGAGAACCCGAAACCGGATGGCACTGCACCGGCCTGAGTGCACTCGAATACTTTATTCTGTGCACAACCCTTGCGAGGGCTACGCCCTCGTTCGCGGGTAAACCCATTCCTACAGGCACAGCGCTGGACCTGTGGGAGCAGGTTTACCCGCGAAGGGCCGCAAAGCGGCCCCTGACCCCCGATCCCAGGAGCCGGCCTGTGAAAGCCCTCGACCAACTGACCTTCGACAACCGCTTCGCCCGCCTGGGCGATGCCTTTTCCACCGAGGTCCTGCCCGACCCGATTGCCGAGCCACGCCTGGTGGTGGCCAGCGAATCGGCCATGGCCCTGCTCGACCTCGACCCGGCCCAGGCCGAACTGCCGGTGTTCGCCGAGCTGTTCAGCGGCCACAAGCTGTGGGAAGAGGCCGAGCCGCGGGCGATGGTCTATTCCGGGCACCAGTTCGGCTCCTACAACCCACGCCTGGGCGACGGCCGTGGCCTGCTGCTGGGCGAAGTGCTCAATGACGCCGGCGAGCACTGGGACCTGCACCTCAAGGGCGCCGGCCAGACCCCCTATTCGCGCATGGGCGATGGCCGTGCCGTACTGCGCTCCTCGATCCGCGAGTTCCTCGCCTCCGAGGCCCTCCACGCCCTGGGCATTCCCAGTAGCCGCGCATTGTGCGTGATCGGCTCGAGTACCCCGGTGTGGCGTGAGACCCGTGAAAGCGCCGCGATGCTCCTGCGCCTGGCCCAGAGCCATGTGCGCTTCGGTCACTTCGAGTACTTCTACTACACCCGCCAGCCAGAGCAGCAGCGCCAACTCATCGACCATGCCCTGGAGCAGCATTACCCCGAGTGCCGGGAAGCAGAACAGCCCTACCTGGCCATGTTCCGCACCATCGTCGAACGCAACGCCGAGCTGATCGCCCGGTGGCAGGCCTACGGCTTCTGCCATGGCGTGATGAACACCGACAACATGTCGATCCTGGGCATCACCTTCGACTTCGGCCCCTACGCCTTCCTCGACGACTTCGACGCCAATTTCATCTGCAACCATTCCGACGACCGCGGTCGCTACAGCTACGCCAACCAGGTGCCCATCGCCCACTGGAACCTGAGTGCCCTGGCCCAGGCCCTGACCACGGTGATCGAGGTGGAGCCGCTCAAGGAAGCGCTGGGCCTGTTCCTGCCGCTGTACCAGGCTCACTACCTGGATCTGATGCGTCGGCGCCTGGGCTTCACCACAGCCGAGGACGGTGACATGGCCTTGGTGGAGCGCCTGCTGCAACGCATGCAGAGCGGCGGCGTGGACTACACCCTGTTCTTCCGCAGGCTCGGCGACCAGCCCGTGGCCGATGCCCTCAAGGTGGTGCGCGATGACTTCATCGACCTGGCCGGGTTCGACGCCTGGGGCGAGGATTACCTGGCCCGCTGCCAGCGTGAACCCGCCAACGCCGAAGGCCGGCGCGAGCGCATGCATGCGGTCAACCCGCTGTACATCCTGCGCAATTACCTGGCGCAAAAAGCCATTGAAGCGGCCGAAGCGGGGGATTACAGCGAGGTGCGGCGGTTGCATCAGGTGCTGAGCAATCCATTCGAAGAACAACCCGCCATGCAGGCCTATGCTGAACGTCCGCCCGAGTGGGGCAAGCACCTGGAAATCAGCTGCTCCTCATGAATGCCCAGCGAGGGCTGTCGCCGGCGCCCACAGGATAGACCCCGTTGGCGCTGCGACAGCCTGCGATAAACCCGAACAGGAGACGAAATGTCCGAACCTCTGGTAATCCCCTGCCCCCATTGCAACGGCCTCAACCGCCTGCCCGCCGAACGCCTGCGGGACCATCCCAAGTGCGGACGCTGCAAGCAAGAGGTACTGCTGGCCACGCCGTTCGACCTCGACGAGCGCAGCTATGCCAGCCAGATCAAGGGCGATTTGCCCCTGCTGCTGGACGTCTGGGCAGACTGGTGCGGGCCGTGCAAATCGTTCGCCCCGGTCTTCGAACAAGCCGCCCGCCAGCTTGCCGGGCGCTGTCGCCTGGCCAAGCTGGACAGCGAGGCCAACCGCAACCTCGCCGGTCAGTTGGGCATCCGCTCGATTCCCAGCCTGATCCTGTTCAAGAATGGTCGTGAGGTCGCCCGCCAGGCAGGCGCGTTCCCACTCCAGTCTTTGCTGGAGTGGTTGCGCAGCCAGGGGGTCTAGGCGTTCTCTTCGAGTAGCGCGTGCAGCTCGACGAACTGCTGGGTCAGCTTGTGCCGAGGCTCCAGGTGGATCAACGGCAAGCTCGCATGGTGGGATTCACGCATCTTCACCGAACTGGCCAGATACACCGGCAGGACCGGCAAGCCCTCGGCCAGCAACTCGTCGAGCATCTGCTGCGGCAGGCTGGCGCGTGACTGGAACTGATTGACGACGATGCCTTCGACCAGCAGGTCTTCGTTGTGGTCATCCTTGAGTTCGTCGATTTCCGCGAGCAGGCCATACAGCGCCTGGCGCGAGAAGCTGTCGCAGTCGAATGGGATTAGCACCCGATCGGCGGCGATCAACGCAGAAACCGCGTAGAAATTGAGCGCAGGTGGCGTATCGATGTAGATACGCTCATAGTCATCGTCCAGCTCATCGAGCAGTTTGCGCAGCTTGTTGATCTTGTGCTTGGCCTCCAGCTTGGGCTGCAGGTCGGCCAGTTCCGGGGTCGCGGTGACCACGTGCAGGTTGTCGAACGGCGTTTCGTAGATATCGACCTTGTTCTTCTTGGCAAAAGGCCCGCTGGAGAGGGTTTGCTTGAAGAAGTCGGCGATGCCCATGGGAATGTCCTCGCCGGTCAGCCCGGTGAGGTACTGGGTGGAGTTGGCCTGGGCATCCAGGTCGATCAACAGGGTCCGATAGCCTTCACTGGCACTGACCGCCGCCAGGTTGCAGGCGATGCTCGACTTGCCCACGCCACCTTTCTGATTGAACACCACGCGCCGCATGGAAGACCTCCGTGTATCAACGAATGTCCGAGTATGTGTCCGGCGAGCGACAATGACCAGTACCGCCCGCTCAACCTTTCCTACCCCGGTGCCGATAAACTTCGTAACCGTTCATCGGAAACCGCGGGTAATCGATCGGAGCGGGTCGACTGGCCAGAGCGTTGTTCATCCGTCATTGTCCAAGGCGTATTTGCTAGCGGTCCCCTGCACCGGGATAATGCGCGCCACTCGGCGAGTGTGAATCCCTCAGGCCGCTCCGAGCCACTCCGACGCCAAAGGTCGCCCGCAGGGCGGGAAACAAGCACATCGTGATCACTTTCAACATCAGCCAATGGCGCGCCTGGGCCCCCGGCCTGCACACGCCTGCCGACTGGCGTGCCTGGGCCGACGGTGAGTCCGGGTCGCCAGGCGACAGCCAGGTGCCCGACGTGTCCTTCCTTCCGGCCCTGCAACGCCGGCGCCTGAGCCCGTTGGCACGCATGGCGTTCGCTGTCGGTTGGCCGCTTGCCGAGGGGTACGAATCGCTGCCGCTGGTGTACGTCTCGCGCCACGGTGAAACCCCGCGCACTTTCTCCATCCTCAGCGACCTCGCCCAGGGCGAGCCGCTCTCGCCCACCCAGTTCAGCCTCTCGGTGCACAATGCGGTGATCGGCCTGTGGTCGATCCTGCGCGGGCAGACCTGCGAAATGACCGCCCTGGCCGCGTCCGGCGACGGTTTCGAACATGGCCTCGTCGAGGCGGCCGGCCTGCTCCATGAAGGCGCGCCGTCCGTATTGCTGATCGTTACCGAAGAACTGCCGCCAGCGGCCTATGCACCCTGGATCAGCGACGTGCCGTTCTCCTATGCCCTGGGCCTGCTGTTGACCCCTGGCGAGCAATGGCAGCTGGACCTGACCCCAGGCAGCGAAGCCGACCCTGGCAACCTGCCCCACGCCTTGAGCTGGCTGCGCGCCCTGCTCACCGACCAGTCCAGGCTCACCCACCCAGGAAAGCAACGCTCATGGAACTGGCAACGGCTCGCGTGAACAAGCCACGGGATGCCTACCCCTGGCGCCTGGTGGCGACCGCACTGAGCTTTGCCCTGTTCGGTGTGGGCAGCCTGTGCCTGCGCGTGTTGGTGTTTCCGCTGCTCGCCTGCCTGCCCGGTGGCGTCGAACGCCACCAGCAACGCGCCCGCCGAACCATCGGCTGGCTGTTCTGGCGGTTCATACGTTTCATGCGGGTCAGCGGCGTGCTCACCTACGAGGTCGTCGGAGCCGAGGGTCTGGGCCGTCCAGGGCAGCTCATCATCGCCAATCATCCATCGCTGATCGACGTAGTGTTTCTCATCGGCCTGGCACGCAACGCCAATTGCGTGGTCAAGCAGAGCTTGTTCGACAACCCCTTCACCCGCGGCCCGGTGCGCGAGGCACGCTACATCGGCAACGACGGCAGCGTGCAGATGCTCGAAACCGCCGCCGACACCCTGCGCCAGGGACAGCCGCTGATCATCTTCCCCGAGGGCACCCGCACACCGCCCGGCCAGGCCCCGGCCTTTCATCGCGGTGCCGCCGCGATCGCCTTGCGCGGTGCGAAAATCATTACACCCGTGACCATCAGCGTCAGCCCCAGCACCCTGACCAAACATGAGCCCTGGTACCGCATTCCGCGCCGACGCGTGCATTTTCGCCTACATGTCGGTGCCGATATCGACCCCGCCTCGTTCGCTGCGCTGGGCCCGGCACCGGTGGCCTCTCGACGCCTCAACGATTACCTGCATCAGTATTTCATCAAGGAGCTCGCCGAAGATGAGCGATCCACAGCAAGACCTGCACCGTGATATCAAGCAATTGATCATCGACGCCCTGGGGCTGGAAGACATCGACGTCCAGGACATCGATGATCAACAACCTCTGTTCGGCGAGGGCCTGGGCCTGGACTCGGTGGATGCCCTGGAGCTCGGCCTGGCCTTGCAGAAACGTTTCGGGATCAAGATCGACGCCGACGCCAAGGACACCCGCTCCCATTTCACCAATATCGCCACCCTGGCAGCATTCGTCACTGCCCGTCAGGCCGCCTGAGACCGCACCATGCAAAACCGCGAAGACATCTTCAACCTCCTGCGCAACGCCCTCGTCGAGCTGTTCGAGCTCGACCCGGCCAGCATCAGCCTGGAGTCCCACCTGTACCAGGATCTGGAAATCGACAGCATCGACGCCATCGACCTGATCGATCACATCAAGCGCCAGACCGGCAAGAAGATAACCGCCGAGGACTTCAAGTCGGTGCGCACCGTCAATGACGTGGTCGAAGCGGTCTTCCGCCTGGTCAATACCGCAGCATGAAACGCCTGTTCGGCCTCGCTCTGGTCATCGCCGGGGTGCTTTATCCCTTCGCCGTGTACTTCGGCCTGGCCCGGTTCGCGCCCTGGCAGTTCGCCTTGCTGCTCGCTGCCCTTTGGCTGGCCCGCGCCGTGGGCACGGCGCGCAGGCCAGGCGACCTGGGGATGACCGCCGTGGCCCTGGCGTTCTGCGCTGTGCTGGCCTTGAGTGACAGCGCGCAGTTGCTGCGCTGGTACCCGGTATTGGTCAACGCATTCATGTTGGCCCTGTTCGCCTCGAGCCTGAAGTACGGCCCGCCCCTCGTCGAGCGCATGGCACGCCTGCGCGAGCCTGACCTGCCGCCTGCGGCCGTCGCCTATACGCGGCGCGTGACGCAGGTTTGGAGTCTGTTTTTCGTGATCAATGGCATGATCGCCGCCGGGCTCACGCTATGGGCGCCACTGACCTGGTGGACGCTGTACAACGGCCTGATCGCGTACCTGGCGATGGGCGTGCTGTTCGCTGCCGAATGGCTGACACGACACCATGTGCGAGGACGCTCATGAACTGGATCGATCCCGAGCACCTGTTGCGCCCACTGACGACCGCGCGCCCAGTGACCCTGGAACCGCCCCTGGACCACGAAGGGCTGCAAAATGCCGCCCTAGGCCTGGCCGCGGGCCTGCAGCAGCGGGGCGTGCGCCGTCTGGCGGTGCATCTGGAAGACGCCGCCGACCTGGCCATCGCGCTATTGGGTGCCTGGCGCGCAGGCGCCCAGGTCCTGCTGCCCGCCGACCTGCAGCCCCAGATCCGGCTGCGCTGGAACGACCAGGTCGACCTGTGGCTCACTGATCAGCCCGGCGACCTCGACCTGGCGTCGCTGCAAACTTCCCCGCTGGCACCGGTCGACCTCGATCCGGACCAATGCCGCATCGGCCTGTGCACCTCGGGCTCGAGCGGCGAACCCAAGCTCATCGGCAAGACCCTGCGCCAGCTGGCCAACGAGGTACGCGCCCTGGAGCAGCAATGGGGCACCGCGTTGGGCGACGCCTGGATCATCGGCAGTGTCGCCTCGCAGCACATCTACGGGCTGCTGTTCCGCGTGCTCTGGCCGCTGTGCGCCGGGCGCGGCTTCCTGCGGCGTCAGGTGCCGTTCCCCGAAGACCTGCAACGCGCCAGCCTGGCCCAGCCAGCCTTTGCCTGGGTCGCCAGCCCTGCCCTGCTCAAGCGCATGGGCGACAATCTGGATTGGACGGCCCTGGCCAAGGTGCGCTGCGTGTTCTCATCGGGCGGCGAACTGCCCGGCGATGCCGCGCAGCGCTTGCAGCAGCGCCTGGGGCAATGGCCGGTGGAAATCCTCGGCAGCTCCGAGACAGGTGGCATCGCCTGGCGCCAAGGGGAGCAGCGCTGGTCGCCCTTCGCAGGCGTGGTCTTGAGCCTGTCGGCCGAGGGTGCCCTGTGCGTGAGCTCGCCCTACCTGCCCGAGGGGCACGTGGAACACACCGCCGATGCAGCGCACATCGAGGCCGACGGACGCGTACGCCTGCTCGGGCGGCTGGACCGGATCGTCAAGCTCGAAGAGAAACGCATCGCCCTGCCCAGGCTGGAGCAAGCCCTGTGCACTCATGCCTGGGTCAGCGAGGCGCGCTTGGGCATGGTCGAGCAAGGCCGTGCCTTCCTCGGCGTCTTGCTGGTACTCAGCCCTCTGGGGCTGCATCAATTGCGCAACCATGGACGGCGTGCCCTGATCGAGGCGCTGCGCGAGCACCTGGCCCAGCACTGCGAAGCCGTGGCCCTGCCCCGGCGATGGCGCCTGGTGCGCCAACTGCCGCTCAATGCCCAGGGCAAGCTGCCCCAGGCGCAGGTTCAGGCCCTGCTGGCAGCGCCCAGGCGTAATGCGCCGGAGGTCCTCGATACCCTGCAGGACGCCCATCAGTTGCGCGTGAAACTGGCAGTACCAGCGGATCTGGCCTGCTTCACCGGCCACTTTCCGAGCACCCCTATTCTGCCGGGTGTGGTGCAGATCGACTGGGCCATGGACCTTGCCGCGCCGCTGATTCCCAGCGGGCATCGGTTTGCCGGCATGGAAGTGCTGAAGTTCCAGCAACTGGTCCGCCCCGGAGACGAGATCGAGCTGACGCTTCGTTTCGACGCCGAGCGCGGCAAGCTCTATTTCACCTATGCCAACGGCGAACAGGCCTGTTCCAGTGGCCGCATCCTCCTGGAGCCCGCCGGTGCATAATCCCTGTGCGGTGATTCCGGTGTACAACCATGAGCGCGCCGTGCCCACGGTGGTCGCCGAGTTGTTGCGTGCCGGGCTGCCCTGCATTCTCGTGGACGACGCCAGTCACCCTGGTTGTGCCCAGGTGCTGCGCGGGCTGGCGCAGCAGCCGCAGACGTTCCTCGTGCGCCTGGACCTGAACCAGGGCAAGGGCGGCGCGGTGATGGCCGGCTTGCGCGAGGCAGCCCGACTGGGGTTCAGCCATGCCCTGCAAGTGGACGCCGATGGCCAGCATGACCTGACGGCGGTCGGGGACTTCCTGGCCCTGTCGCGTGCCCAGCCCCAGGCGCTGGTGTGCGGTTATCCACAGTATGACGCCAGTGTTCCCAAGGGCCGGCTCTACGCCCGCTACCTGACCCACGTGTGGGTCTGGATCAACACCTTGTCCCTGGCCATTCCGGACTCCATGTGCGGCTTTCGTGTCTATCCCCTGCCGCCGACCCTGGCGCTGATCGACTCGGTGCGCCTGGGCAGACGCATGGATTTCGACACCGAAATCCTGGTGCGCCTGTCGTGGCGTGGACAACCGATGCGCTGGCTGCCGACCCGGGTGCACTACCCCGCTGACGGTGTTTCGCACTTTCGTCTGTTCCATGACAACGCTCTGATTTCGCGCATGCACGCCAGATTGTGCGTCGGCATGCTCCTGCGCGCGCCGATGATCCTCTGGCGCAGGTGGCGTCGATGAGCGACCGATCGCAGCATTGGGCGGCGCAACGTGAACGCGGCAGTTTCTGGTTGATGAAACTCACCGCCGTGCTGGCGCGCCTGCTCGGTCGTCGCCTGCTCAGCCCCTTGATTCATGCCATCGTGCTGTACTTCTTCCTGTTCGGTCGCAAGGCCCGGCGCAGTGCCTGGCAATACCAGCAGCGTTTGTGGCAATGCAGTGGTGGCCGAACTCCGCCGCCCAGTCACTGGCGAGTGTTTCGCCAGTTCATGGCCTTTGCAGAAGCCCTATTGGACAAACTCGATGCCTGGAACGGCAGGCTGCGCCTGGAAGACATCGAGATCCGCGACACCAGCGAACTGCGCCAGCAGCTGCGCGGCACACGTGGGCAATTGCTGGTGGGCGCGCACCTGGGCAACCTGGAGGTATGCCGAGCCCTTGCCGAACTGGGTGAGCAGGTGCGCATGAACGTGCTGGTGCACACCCGCCACGCCGAACGCTTCAACCGTCTGCTCGGCGAGGCCGGCGCCAGCCACCTGCGGCTGATCCAGGTCAGCGAGCTGGACCCGGCGATCATGCTGCAGCTCTCCGAGCGCCTGGAGCGCGGCGAATGGCTCGCAATTGCCGGTGACCGCATCCCCTTGCATGGCGCCCGTACGGTCGAGGTGGACTTCCTCGGCTATCCGGCGGCCTTTCCCCAGGGCCCTTGGCTGCTGGCCGGCCTTTTGAAGTGTCCCGTCAACCTGCTGTTCTGTCTCAAGCAGGACGGGCGCTACCGGATCACCCTGGAGCCCTTTGCCGAGCAACTGCACTGGCGCCGCGAGCAGCGCCAGCAGGTAATCGCCCAATGGGCCGGTCGCTATGCCGCCCGCCTGGGCCATTATTGCCAGCAGGCACCGGACCAATGGTTCAACTTCTACCCTTTCTGGAGCGACGATGACGACGCATCCGCATGAGTCCGTGACCTTCGGCGAAGCGCCGCTGGCCATCGAGGACATCCTTGCCCTCAGCCAACGCCACGCCCGCCCCTTGCTGCAGGCCGACGCCGAGTACCGGGAGCGCATCGCCCGCGGCGCACGTTTTCTCGATACCCTGCTGCACAAGGAAGGGGTGATCTACGGCGTCACCACCGGTTACGGCGACTCCTGCGTGGTGGCCGTACCCCTGGAGCACGTCGAGGCCCTGCCGCGCCACCTGTACACCTTCCATGGCTGCGGCCTGGGGCAGTTGCTCGATGCGCCCGCCACCCGTGCGGTGCTGGCGGCGCGTCTGCGCTCGCTGAGCCATGGCATGTCCGGCGTGCGCCTGGAACTGCTGGAGCGCCTGCGCGATTTTCTCGCCCACGACATCCTGCCGCTGATTCCCGAAGAAGGCTCGGTGGGCGCCAGCGGCGATCTGACGCCGCTCTCCTACGTCGCCGCCGCGCTCTCGGGCGAGCGTGACGTGATGTACCAGGGCGTGCGCCGCCGCAGCGCGGACGTGCACCGCGAACTGGGCTGGCAGCCATTGGTGCTACGCCCCAAGGAAGCCCTGGCGCTGATGAACGGCACCGCCGTGATGACTGGCCTGGCTTGCCTGGCCTACGCCCGCGCCGACTATCTGCTGCACCTGGCAACGCGCATCACCGCGCTGAACGTCATCGCCCTGCAAGGCAACCCCGAGCACTTCGACGAACGCCTGTTCGCCGCCAAGCCGCACCCAGGCCAGAACCAAGTCGCGGCCTGGCTGCGCCAGGACCTGGCCCTCGACGCCCCAGCCGCCCCCCTGCACCGCCTGCAGGACCGCTATTCGCTGCGTTGCGCGCCGCATGTGCTGGGCGTTCTGGCCGACAGCCTGGGCTGGCTGCGCAGCTTCATCGAGACCGAACTCAACAGCGCCAACGACAACCCCATCATCGATGGCGATGCCGAGCGGGTGCTGCACGGCGGGCATTTCTATGGCGGGCACATCGCCTTTGCCATGGACAGCCTCAAGACCCTGGTGGCCAACGTCGCCGACCTGCTCGACCGCCAGCTCGCCCTGCTGGTGGACACCCGCTACAACCATGGCCTGCCCAGCAATCTGTCCGGGGCCCAAGCCGACCGGGCCATGCTCAACCATGGTTTCAAAGCCGTGCAGATCGGCGCCAGCGCCTGGGCCGCCGAGGCGCTCAAGCAAACGATGCCGGCCAGCGTGTTCTCGCGCTCCACCGAATGCCACAATCAGGACAAAGTCAGCATGGGCACCATCGCCGCCCGGGACGCGCTGCGCGTTCTGCAACTGACCGAACAGGTCGCCGCCGCCACCTTGCTGGCCGCCAACCAGGGCGTCTGGCTGCGCGGCCGCCAAGCCGGTGCCGCCCCGCTGCCGCCTGCCCTTGCGCAGATGCACCAAGCGCTGCTGGCGGACTTCGCCCCGGTCACCGAAGACCGCGCCCTGGAGCACGAACTGCGGCTGTGCCTGACGCGTATCGGCGAACGCCATTGGAGGCTGCATGCGTAACCCCGGCGTGTTCCATGTCGACAGCGAGATCGTCGTGCCCTTCTTCGACGTGGACAGCATGCACGTGGTCTGGCACGGCCATTATGTGAAATACCTCGAAGTCGCCCGCTGCGCGCTGCTCGAACGCCTCGGGCAGGACTATCGGCGCATGCAGGCCAGCGGCTACATGTGGCCGGTGATCGACTTACAGTTGCGCTATATCCGTGGCGCCACCTTCGGCCAACGCCTGAAGGTCCGCGCCAGCCTGGTGGAATGGGAAAGCCGCCTGAAAATCCACTACCTGATCAGCGACGCAGACACCGGCGAGCGCATGACCCGCGCCAGCACCGTACAGGTCGCGGTGCACATCGAGAGCGGCGAAATGCAGTTGGCCTCGCCCCAGGTGATGCTCGATGCCGTAGCCAAGGTGCTGCCATGAACCGCTTGCACCGCTTGCTGGCAGCATTGCTGGTGCTGCTTTCAAGCCCGATGGCGATGGCCTTCGACCTGGCCGATTTGCAAAAGCAGTTGAGCGCGCCAGCGGTGGTCAGCGGCAACTTCGTGCAGGAGAAACACCTGCGTGCCCTGGCGCAACCGCTGACGAGCCAGGGCCGCTTCGTCCTGGCACGCGACCATGGCTTGCTCTGGCTATTGCGCACCCCGCTGCGCCAGGACTACCGCATCGATGCAAGCGGCATCGCCCGTCGTGATCCGGGTGGCTGGCAGCCGCTGCCCAGCCAGAGCGCCGGAGCACAGCAGAACCGTTTGTTCTTCGCGGTCCTGCAAGGCGACAGCAGCGGCCTGCAACGGGACTTCGAGCTGAGCCTGAGCGGTGACGCCGAGCATTGGCAACTGCGCCTGACGCCGCGCTCGATGTTGCTCAAGCAGATCTTCACCCGCATCGATATCACCGGCGGGCGTTTCGTCGAACGCATCGTGCTCGCCGAAACCCAGGGCGACAGCACGGTCCTGCGCATGCAGGACAGCCGCAGTGCCAGCGCCTTGAGCGACTCGGAGCGTCGTGACTTTGCCGATTGAACGCCTGTTACCGCGCCTGTTCCTCACCCTGTTGCTGGCCATGCTCGCGCTCGCGACCTGGCAGTGGCACCGCGGTGCGCCCCTGTCCTCCGACCTGATGACCCTGGTGCCTGGCGCGCCCCAGGACCCGCTGGTGCAACGCGCCGAACAACGCATGCAGGCGCCGCTGAACCGCGAAATGCTGGTGCTGGTTGGCCACCCCGATCGCCAGCAAGCCCTTGCCCTGGCCGAGGGCCTGGCCACCCGGTGGCAGGCCAGCGGCCTGTTCGAGAAGGTGCAATGGAACCTGCACACCGACCTGCAAGCGGTGCGTGCGCAGCTCCTGCGAGGCCGCCTGGCGATGCTCTCGGCCGCTGACCGCCAGCAACTGGCCGAACAGCCCGACGCCTTCATCGAGCAACGCGTCCAGAGCCTGGTCGACCCCTTTGCGGGCTTGAGCCTGGTCTCGAGCCAGGACGACTGGCTGGGCCTGAGCGGACGCATCCAGGCCAGCCAGCCCAGGCCCGCCAATGTCCAGCTCGACACCGCCAGCGGCGTGCTGGTGGCCGAGGCGGACGGCAAACATTGGGTGCTGCTGCGCGCGCGCACCGTGGGCAACGCCTTCGACCTGAACTTGCCCTTGCAAGTAGAGGCGTTGCTCGCCCAGGCCCGTCGGCAGGCCGACCAGGCAGGCGCCCAGCTGCTGGCGGCCAGCGGCCTGCTGCACGCCGCCGCCGGTCAACGCCAGGCCAGCCGGGAGATCACCTGGGTGGGCGGCGGAGCAACCGTGGGCATTTTCCTGCTGCTCTTGCTGGCCCTGCGGCGCTGGCGCGCGCTGCTGGCATTCCTACCGGTGGCGGTCGGCATGCTGTTCGGCTCGGTGGCCTGCGTCGCGCTGTTCGGCCAGATGCACGTGATGACCCTGGTGCTCGGGGCAAGCCTGATCGGCGTGGCGGTGGACTACCCGCTGCACTACCTGTCCAAGGGCTGGAGCCTGCGCCCCTGGCACAGCTGGACGGCGCTGCGCCTGACCTTGCCCGGCATGACCTTGAGCCTTGCGACCAGTTGCATCGGCTACCTGGCCCTGGCCTTCACGCCGTTCCCGGCATTGACCCAGATCGCAGCGTTTTCCGCCGCAGGCTTGCTGGGTGCCTACCTGTGCGCCGTCTGCCTATTGCCTGCGCTGTTGCAGCACATGGACCTGCGTCCTTCCCCCTGGCCGCTGCGCGTGGCCCAGGCCCTGACCGACCTGCGCGAGCGCCTGCTGCGCAAAGTGCCCAGCGTCATGCTGCTCGGTCTGTTGCTGGTGTTCTGTGTGGCCGGGTTGTGGCAGTTGCAAAGCCGCAACGACATCCGCCAGTGGATCAGCGCCCCACCGCAACTGCTCGAACAGGCCCAGGCCGTGGCGCGCATCACCGGCTACCAGCCGACCAGCCAGTTCTTCCTGGTGCGTGCCGATGACCAGAGTCAATTGCTCGACCGCTTGCAGACGCTCAGCGGCAAGCTCGATGAGTTGGTCGACCTGGGCAAGCTCAAGGGCTACCTGTCCCTCAGCCAGTTGGTAACCAGCCCAGCGACGCAGCAGCAAGTGCGCAGCGCCCTGCTGCAGTTGCCTGGGCATTGGCAGCCATTGCTGGCCCTTGGTGTGCCCGAGCAGGCCTTGTACGCGGAGCTTGCGCAACTGCAGGCATTGGCACCGCTGTCGATCGACGAGGCCCTGCAGGGGCCGCTGGGCGAAGCCTGGCGCCCCTTGTGGCTGGGCCAGGACGGCCAGGGCGTGGCGGCGATCGTCAGCCTGCAAGGCCATGCAGATGTCTCGCTGTTACGCCTGCAGGCACAGGACCTGCCCGGCGTACACTTGGTCGATCGCCTCGGCGAGCTCAACCAGCTGTTCACCGCCACTCAGGTCAGTGCCGCCGAACTCAAGTTGCTGTCTTGCGCGTTGATAGGGATGGTGCTGATGCTGCCGTTCGGCCTGCGCAGCGCCCTGCGCATCGTCGCCCTGCCGCTGCTCGCGGCGTTGTGCAGCTTGGCCAGTCTCGGCTGGCTGGGACAACCGCTGACCCTGTTCAGCCTGTTCGGCCTGCTGCTGGTGACCGCCATCGGCGTGGACTATGCAATCCTGATGCATGAGCGCATCGGCGGCAGTGCCGTCAGCCTGCTGGGTACCTTGCTGGCAGCGCTCACCACGTGGCTGTCGTTCGGTTTGCTGGCGCTTTCCAGCACCCCGGCAGTGAGTAATTTCGGCCTGGCCGTGAGCCTGGGCCTGGTGTTCAGTTTTCTCCTGGCGCCCTGGGCCGGCGCCAATGATGGAGGGCATCGGCAACCATGAAACACCTGTGGATTCTGCTGGCCTGCCTGCTGCTCGGCGCCTGCACCGGGCGAGCTCCCCTGCCTGAGCAGTTGCCGGAGCTGCAGCTGCCTCGTCAATTGCATGTACAACGCGAGCAGGATGGCCAGCGCCAGGACTGGCTGCTGGTGATCCAGCGAGAGGAGGGCCGCTTGCGCTGGTCGTTGCTCGATCCGATGGGCATTCCCCAGGCGCGCCAACTGCTCGATGGCCGCCAATGGCACGCAGACGGCCTGCTGCCCCCCAACCCGGCCGCCCGCGAACTGTTCGCCGCCGTGCTCTTCGCGCTTACCCCAGAGGCCCAACTGAGGCAGCTCTATCCCAGCGCCCTCCAGCGCGGACAGCAGCGTTCGCTACAGACGCGTTGGCAGGTGGACTACCAAGACCCGGATGATTTCACCTTGAACCTCGGCCAGGGCCTGCGCTATCTAGTCAGCCCCTTGCCCAGCGAGAACACCCCATGACCGCCTTCCTCGACGCCCTGGGCCTGGTCTGCGCCCTCGGCCACGGCCAAGCCCAGGTTGCCCGCGCACTCTTTGCTGGCGACTGCGGCGGCATGCAGCCGCAAGAGGGCTGGGTAGCCGGACGCCGCCTGCCCGTCGGGGCCGTGCCGGGTCCTCCGCCCGAGCTGCCATTGCCCGGTCACCAAAGCCGCAACAACCAATTACTCTATAGCGCGGCACTGCAAATCGAGCCTGCCATTCGCCACGCCATCGAACGCCACGGCCCACAGCGCGTGGGCGTGGTGCTGGGCACCAGCACCTCGGGGATCGCCGAAGGCAGCGACGGCGTCGCGCAGTACGTGCGCACCGGCCGCTTCCCGGACAGCTACGACTACGATCAACAAGCGCTCGGCGCACCGGCCACATTCCTGGCCGCGTGGCTGCAACTGTCAGGCCCGGCCTATGTGTTGTCGACCGCATGCACCTCCAGTGCCCGAGCGTTGCTCAGTGCCCGCCGCCTGATCGACCTGGGCCTATGCGATGCCGTGCTGTGCGGGGGCGTGGATACCCTGTGTGGCCTGACGCTCAACGGCTTCAGCGCGCTGGAGGCCGTCAGCGCCGAGCGCTGCAATCCCTTCTCGGCCAACCGCGACGGTATCAACATCGGCGAGGGCGCAGCCCTGTTTCTCATGACCCGCGACCATTCAGGCGACGGCCCTGGCATCGCCCTGATCGGCGCAGGCGCAAGCTGCGATGCGTTTCATATCTCAGCACCAGAGCCCAACGGCAAGGGCGCCTTGCAGGCCATGGGCAAAGCACTGGACAATGCCGGCCTAACGCCTACACAGATCGACTACCTGAACCTGCACGGCACCGCCACCGTCCACAACGACGCCATGGAGAGCCTCGCCGTGCACGGGCTGTTCGGCGATCGCGTGCCCTGCTCCTCCAGCAAGCCCATGACCGGCCACACTCTAGGAGCCGCCGGCGCGCTGGAAGCGGCGTTCTGCTGGCTCGCCCTGAGCAGGCACAACCCACAGGGCCTGTTGCCACCCCATGTCTGGGATGGCCAGCGCGACCCTCAGTTGCCGACGCTGAACCTGGTCAATGGCAGCCAGCGCCTGCGCTCGCAGGGGCCGCGCCGCCTGATGAGCAACTCGTTCGCCTTCGGTGGCAACAATGTCAGCCTGATTCTCGGAGACGCTCCATGAATACCTGGCCACTGGCCGAACTGCTGCCGCATGCCGCAGATATGATCCTCATCGACCGCATCGACAGCTGCGACGACGAACAGATCCATACCCGTGCAACGGTCCGCCCGGGCGGTCAGTTCAACCGCGCCGACGGCAGCCTGCCCGCCTGGCTGGGCCTGGAGCTGATGGCCCAGAGCGTAGCCGCCTATGCTGGGTACCAGGCTCGCCGCGCCGGGCGTGCGGTGGAAATGGGCTTTCTGTTGGGTACCCGTCGCTTCGAATGCGATGTGGCACAGTTCCCCGCCGGCGCCGAACTGCGCATCCATGCCCTGCGATCGCTTGAAGACGAGAGCGGCATGGGCGTGTTCGAATGTCACCTGCGCGGTGAGGGTATCCATGCCAGCGCGCGCCTGAACGTCTACCGTCCGCCCCAGGCCACCGGCTACCTGGCCGAAGCGGCCCCCGAGGAAACACCCCATGACTGACACCATCCTGGTCACCGGTTCCAGCCGCGGTATCGGCCGCGCCATTGCCCTGCGCCTGGCACGCGCAGGCTTCGACCTGGTGCTGCATTGCCGAAGCGGCCGCGACGCGGCCGAGGCGGTCGCCGAACAGGTGCGTGGGCTGGGGCGTCAGGCGCGGATCCTGCAGTTCGACGTCGCCGACCGGGCGGCCTGCGCCCGCATCCTGGGCGAGGACGTCGAAGCTCACGGGGCCTACTACGGGGTGGTGTGCAATGCCGGGCTGACCCGCGATGGCGCCTTCCCTGCGTTGAGTGAAGACGACTGGGACCAGGTCATGCGGACCAACCTGGACGGCTTCTACAACGTCCTGCACCCGCTCATGATGCCCATGATCCGCCGCCGCGCACCTGGTCGCATCGTCTGCATCACTTCAGTATCCGGCCTGATCGGCAACCGCGGCCAGGTCAACTACAGCGCCTCCAAGGCAGGCCTGATCGGCGCGGCCAAAGCCCTGGCCATCGAGCTGGGCAAGCGCCGCATCACGGTCAACTGCGTGGCCCCGGGGCTGATAGACACCGACATGCTCGATGACCAGGTGCCGGTCGATGAACTGCTCAAGATGATTCCTGCCCAACGTATGGGGACCCCGGAGGAAGTGGCCGGCGCGGTCAATTTCCTGATGTCGGACGAAGCGGCCTACATCACCCGTCAGGTGCTGGCCGTCAACGGAGGGCTGTGCTGATGCGTCGCGTCGTGGTCACCGGCATGGCCGGCATCACTGCCCTGGGCAGCGACTGGGCCAGCATTGCCCGGCAATTCGCCGCCAATCGCAGTGGTATCCGGCGCATGGACGAGTGGGACCGCTTCGAAGAACTCAACACTCGCCTGGCCGGCCCTGTGGATGACTTCCAGGTGCCAGGGCACTGGACGCGCAAGCAACTGCGCAGCATGGGACGCGTGTCACGGCTGGCGGTCGCCGCAGCCGAACGCGCCCTGGCCGATGCCGGGCTGCTTGACGACCCGAGCATCCGCGACGGACGCATGGGCGTGGCTTGCGGGTCATCGATCGGCAGCACCGAAGAGATCAAGGCCTTCGGCAACATGTTGCTCAATTCAAAGGCCGACGGGCTCAATGCCAACTCCTACGTGCGCATGATGCCGCACACCACAGCCGCCAACATCAGCATTTTCTTCGGGCTGACCGGACGCCTGATCCCGACATCCAGCGCCTGCACCAGCGGCAGCCAGGGTATCGGCTATGCCTATGAAGCAATCAAGTTCGGGCGCCTGCCGCTGATGCTGGCAGGGGGTGCCGAGGAGCTGTGCCCCAGCGAGGCGATGGTGTTCGATGCCCTGTACGCGACCAGCCTGAAGAACGACACCCCCACCCTGACCCCGCGCCCCTATGACCGCGCACGCGATGGGCTGGTGGTGGGTGAAGGCGCCGGCATGCTGGTACTGGAGGAGCTGGAGCATGCGTTGGCCCGAGGCGCGCATATCCATGCCGAGATCGTCGGGTTTGGCAGCAACGCCGACGGCCAGCACATCACCCGCCCCGAGCAGGTCACCATGCGTCGAGCGATGGAGCTGGCGCTCGAAGACGCCGGCCTGCCCGCCGAGGCCATTGGCTACGTCAACGGCCATGGCACTGCCACCGAACAGGGCGACATCGCCGAAACCCTGGCCACCCACGCGCTGTTCGGCCCGCGCATGCCGATCAGTTCCCAGAAGAGTTTCCTCGGCCATACCCTGGGCGCCTGCGGCGCGCTGGAGTCCTGGTTCAGCATCGAGATGATGAATCGCGACCAGTACGTGCACACCCTGAACCTCGATGACATCGACCCTCGCTGCGCCGAGCTGGACTACCTGCGCGCAGGCATGCGCACCATGAGCCACGAATATGTGATGAACAACAACTTCGCCTTCGGCGGGGTGAACACCTCGTTGATCTTCCGGCGCTGGCGCTGAGGCTTGCACTGGTTCCTCGGGGAGCAGGTTTTACCCGCGAACAGCACCGCAGACCACGTCCATCCTCAATCCAGTACTTGCTGCGTCAACAACTCGGCAAAGGCACGGGCCATGGCCGATCCGCCGACCTGGCGCTGGACAAGCCATACCGCCGTGATCGCGCCCTCGTCCAGCAACGTGCGATAGACCACCCCGTCGATGCGCATGCGCTGGAACGACGCCGGCAGTACCGACACCCCCAACCCCGCCGACACCAACCCGATGATGGTCATCGCCTCCCCTGCTTCCTGGGCAAAATGCGGGCTGAACCCAGCCTGGCGCGCCAGGCTTAGCAACTGCGCATGCAGGCCACTGCCGTAGCTGCGCGGAAAGAACACGAAGGGCTCATGGGCCAAGGCTTCCATATACAGCCCCTGCTCATTGCCCTGGGCCAGCGGATGAGAGGCATTGATCACCGCCACCAGCGGCTCGCTGAACAACTCGGTGGCGACCAACCCCTCCGGCAAGGGCATCGGCCGCATCAAGCCGACTTCGATGGACTCGTCGAACACCGCCTCGGCCACATCTCGACTGCTCATCTCTCTAAGGCTCAGGTGTACCGCCGGAAACCGCTGGCGGAACGCATGCAATGCTCTGGGAATTTTTGACGTGAAGGGGGCCGATGAGGTGAAGCCGATCTTCATCTCGCCCAACTCGCCCAACTGCGCTCGCCGGGCGACATCGGCAGCCTTCTCCACTTGGGCCAGGACCTGACGCGCCTCTTCGAGAAACAAGCGCCCAGCCTCGCTCAGTTCCACCCGCCGATTAGTGCGTTCGAACAGGCGCGCGCCCAGCTCCTGCTCCAGGGCCTGGATCTGCTGGCTCAAGGGCGGCTGGGAAATCCCCAATTGCTGGGCCGCACGTCCAAAGTGCAGTTCTTCAGCCACGGCGATGAAATACCGCAAATGGCGCAGTTCCATGAAGCCTCCGAATCAGTCGCAAAACCTATCAAACAGGTCGAACAATATATTGGATCTAATCATTAGCCAGCTATATGCTTTTTTCCATCGCAACGCCGGCCCCGCGCCCCGAGGTACCCTGCCGTGAAATCCGCCGTCGCCCCGCTATCCCTTGAGCCTGACCCCGTCCTGAACGACGCCTGGATAGAGAAAGGCAGCCCCGCCTTCATGAAGACCGTGCTGGCCTTGTTCAGCGGCGGCTTCGCCACCTTTGCCTTGCTCTACTGCGTGCAGCCGATGATGCCGTTGTTGTCGCGGGAGTTTTCCATCAATGCGGCGCAAAGCAGTCTGGTGCTCTCGATCTCTACCGCCACGCTGGCCTTCGGCTTGCTAGTCACAGGGCCAATCTCGGACCGCATCGGGCGCAAGCCGGTCATGGTCTTCGCCCTGCTGTGCGCGGCGCTTGCGACGCTGGCCAGCGCAGTGATGCCTAGCTGGGAACTGGTGCTCGCTACCCGCGCCCTGGTCGGCCTGTCACTGAGCGGCCTGGCGGCCGTGGCGATGACCTACCTGAGCGAAGAGATCCACCCGCAACACATCGGTCTGGCCATGGGCCTGTACATCGGCGGCAATGCCATTGGCGGCATGAGCGGTCGGTTGATCACGGGTGTGCTGATCGACTTCGTCAGCTGGCACACGGCAATGCTGGCCATCGGCAGCTTGGCGTTGATGGCGGCGCTGGTGTTCTGGAAGGTACTGCCCGAGTCGCGCAACTTCCGCTCCCAGCCGCTGAATCCGCGCAGCCTGTTGGATGGCTTCGTCATGCACTTCAAGGACGCCGGGCTGCCTTGGCTGTTCCTCGAAGCCTTCCTGCTGATGGGTGCGTTCGTCACGCTGTTCAACTACATCGGCTATCGCCTGCTGGCCGAGCCCTACCACATGAACCAGGCCTTGGTCGGCTTGCTCTCGGTGGTGTACCTCTCGGGTATCTACAGCTCTGCGCAGGTCGGCGCCCTGGCCGACAGGTTGGGTCGGCGCAAAGTGTTCTGGGCGAGTATCGTAGTGATGGCCGCGGGGCTGCTGATGACCCTGACCAGTCCGCTGGTGATGGTGATCCTGGGCATGCTGGTGTTCACCTTCGGCTTTTTCGGCGCCCACTCGGTGGCCAGCAGCTGGATAGGACGCCGGGCGCTCAAGGCCAAGGGCCAGGCTTCGTCGCTGTACCTGTTCAGCTACTACGCAGGTTCGAGCATCGCCGGCACCGCCGGTGGCGTGTTCTGGCACCAGGCCGGTTGGAACGGCATCGGCCTGTTCATCGGCAGCCTATTGGCCGTGGCGTTGCTGGTGGCCCTGCATTTGAGCCGGTTGCCTTCCAAGACCCCTGCCTGAAACCGCGCAAACCGGCTCCAGCGCCAATTCGACCCTGGCCTGGAGCTGTTCGGCCTTGCGACGGGCTGCATAGCAACCGCTGGCACACCTGCATCAGCAGATGCAGGCGGCCTGACTCGAACTCAAGCGTGGTATTGCGCCGACAGCTCGTGCACAGCGTTGATGAATGCACCCGCGTGTTCCGGGTCGACCTCAGGCGTGATGCCATGGCCCAGGTTGAACACATGACCGCTGCCATGGCCATAGCTTGCCAGGATCCGCGCCACTTCCTTGCGGATGGCTTCGGGCTTGGCATACAGCACAGTCGGGTCCATGTTGCCCTGCAGAGCGACCTTGTCACCGACCCGGCGACGGGCATCGCCGATCTCGCAGGTCCAGTCCAGGCCCAAGGCGTCGGCGCCGGCCTCGGCGATGCTTTCCAGCCACAGGCCGCCGTTCTTGGTGAACAGAATAACGGGCACCTTGCGCCCTTCGTGCTCGCGGATCAGGCCGCTGACGATCTTGCGCATGTAGGCCAGGGAGAATTCCTGGTAGGCCGCCGCCGACAGGTTGCCGCCCCAGGTGTCGAAAATCTGCACGGCTTGGGCGCCGGCCTGGATCTGGCCGTTGAGATAGCTGGTGACCGACTGGGCGAGCTTGTCCAGCAGCAGATGCAGGGCCTGGGGATTGTCGTAGAGCATGGCCTTGGTCTTGCGGAAGTCCTTGGACGAACCGCCTTCGACCATGTAGGTGGCCAAGGTCCAAGGGCTGCCGGAGAAGCCGATCAGCGGTACGCGGCCGTTGAGTTCGCGGCGGATGGTGCTGACGGCGTCCATCACATAGCCAAGGTCTTTGTGCGGATCAGGGATCGGCAGCGCTTCGATGTCGGCCGGGGTGCTGATGACCTTCTTGAAGCGAGGGCCTTCGCCGGTCTCGAAGTACAGGCCTTGGCCCATGGCATCGGGGATGGTGAGGATGTCCGAGAAGAGGATCGCCGCGTCCAGCGGGTAGCGGTCCAGCGGCTGCAAGGTGACCTCGCAGGCGAACTGCGGGTTCATGCACAGGCTCATGAAGTCACCGGCCTTAGCGCGGCTGGCGCGGTACTCCGGGAGGTAGCGACCGGCCTGGCGCATCATCCAGACCGGGGTGACGTCTACGGGTTGCTTGAGCAGTGCACGCAGGAAACGATCGTTCTTCAGGGCAGTCATGTCGGCATCCAGCAAAAAAGTGCGGGCATTTTCTCAGACGCCGACACAAAAGGCACGGCCAAGGCCATGCGTTTTGTCTATTGAGTGCCGTAGATCAAGCATTTTTGTATACAAAAATGCTTCGGAGGCGGCCTTTCGTCGCCCAGGTCCACACGTCTCACACCCTTATCGAGACCTTGCTGTACCTGTGGGAGCGGCTTTGGCCGCAATAGGGCTGCAAAGCAGCCCCACTGACGGATCAGACGCCGAGGTAGTCGAGGATGCCTTCAGCCGCAGTACGGCCTTCGAATATCGCCGTCACCACCAGGTCCGAACCGCGCACCATGTCGCCACCGGCGAACACTTTCGGGTTGCTGGTCTGGTGTTTGAACTTGGCCTTCTCCGGTGCCACCACGCGGCCCTGGCTGTCGGTCTGGATGTCGAACTGCTCGAACCACGGCGCCGGGCTCGGACGGAAGCCGAACGCGATCACGACGGCATCGGCCGGCAAGATCTCCTCGGAACCTGGAATCGGCTCGGGGCTACGACGGCCACGGGCATCCGGCTCGCCCAGACGGGTCTCGACCACCTTCACGCCTTCGACTTTGTCCTCGCCGACGATGGCGATGGGCTGACGGTTGTAGAGGAACTTCACGCCCTCTTCCTTGGCGTTCTTCACCTCGCGGCGCGAACCCGGCATGTTGGCCTCGTCGCGGCGATAGGCGCAGGTCACCGACTTGGCGCCTTGGCGGATCGAGGTGCGGTTGCAGTCCATCGCGGTGTCGCCACCGCCAAGCACCACCACCTTCTTGCCCTGCATGTCGACGAAGTCTTCCGGCGACTTCTCGAAGCCCAGGTTGCGATTGACGTTGGCGATCAGGAAGTCCAGCGCGTCATGCACGCCCGGCAGGTCCTCGCCTGGGAAACCGCCCTTCATGTAGGTGTAGGTACCCATGCCCATGAACACCGCATCGTATTCGGCGAGCAGTTGTTCCATGGTGATGTCCTTGCCCACCTCGGTGTTCAGGCGGAACTCGATGCCCATGCCGGTGAAGACTTCGCGGCGATTGCTCAGCACGGTCTTTTCCAGCTTGAACTCGGGGATACCGAAGGTCAGCAGGCCACCGATTTCAGGGTTGCGGTCGAACACCACCGGAGTCACGCCCGCGCGCACCAGCACGTCGGCACAGCCCAGGCCCGCCGGGCCTGCACCGATGACTGCGACACGCTTGCCAGTCGGTTTGACCTTGGACATGTCCGGGCGCCAGCCCATGGCGAAGGCAGTGTCGGTGATGTACTTCTCCACCGAGCCGATGGTCACCGCGCCGAAGCCGTCGTTAAGAGTGCAGGCACCCTCGCACAGGCGGTCCTGCGGGCACACACGACCGCACACTTCCGGCAGGGTGTTGGTCTGGTGCGACAGCTCCGCCGCCGCCAGGATATTGCCTTCGGAGACCAGCTTCAGCCAGTTGGGGATGAAGTTGTGCACCGGGCACTTCCACTCGCAATACGGGTTGCCGCAACCCAGGCAACGGTGTGCCTGTTCGACCGACTGCTGGGGCTTGAAGGGTTCGTAGATCTCCACGAACTCCTTCTTGCGCTGGCGCAGCAGTTTTTTCTTAGGGTCCTTACGGCCCACTTCGATGAACTGGAAGTCGTTGTTCAGACGTTCAGCCATTTTTCAAAACCTCTTAACAGCAGCTGCAAGCTAAGCGCTGCAAGCCGCAAGACGATCACTTAAGCCGGGCGAACCTCGAACCGCTTCAACTTGCAGTTCGAGGCTCGCCACTTGCAGCTGCTTTTACTGCGGGTTGGCACGGGTGCTGGACAACAGTTGCTTGAGGTTGGCGGCCTTGGGCTTGACCAACCAGAAGCGACGCACGTAGTCGTCCAGGTTCTCCGAGAGCTCGCGCCCCCACTCGCTGCCGGTCTCTTCCACGTATTCGCCAAGGACCCGCGCCAGATGGCTGCGGTAGGCCTCCATCGCCTCACCACTGATGCGCTGGATTTCCACCAGCTCGTGGTTGAGTTTGTCGACGAAGGTGTTGTCCATGTCGAGCACGTAGGCGAAGCCGCCAGTCATGCCAGAACCGAAGTTGTAACCGGTCTTGCCCAGGACGCAGACAAAGCCGCCGGTCATGTATTCACAGCAGTGATCGCCGGTACCCTCGACCACAGCGTGGGCGCCGGAGTTACGTACAGCGAAGCGCTCGCCCGCGGTGCCAGCGGCGAACAGCTTGCCGCCAGTGGCGCCATACAGGCAGGTGTTGCCGACGATGGCGCTGTGCTGGGTTTCGAACGGGCTGCCGGCAGGCGGCACGATGGTCAGCTTGCCGCCGGTCATGCCCTTGCCCACGTAGTCGTTGGCATCCCCTTCCAGGTGCAGGTTCAGGCCACCGGCGTTCCACACGCCAAAGCTCTGGCCGGCAGTGCCCTTGAAGCGGAAGGTGATTGGCGCACCGGCCATGCCCTGGTTGCCGTGCAGGCGGGCGATTTCACCGGAGATACGCGCGCCGATGGAACGGTCGCAGTTGCAGATGTCCAGGCTGAATTCGCCACCGGAAAGATCGCGGATCGCCGGCAGGGCCATCTCGACCATTTTCTCGGCCAGCTCGCCTTTGTCGAACGGCGGGTTCTTGTCGACTTCACAGAACTGCGGCTTGTCGGCCGGGATGTGCGAGCTGCCCAACAGCGGCGACAGGTCCAGGTACTGCTGGCGCTCGGTATCGCCTGGCAGGATGTCGAGCAGATCGGTACGCCCGATCAGCTCGCCCAGGCTACGCACGCCCAGCTTGGCCAGCCACTCACGGGTTTCCTCGGCGACGAAGGTGAAGAAGTTCACCACCATGTCGACGGTACCGATGTAGTGGTCCTTGCGCAGCTTGTCATTCTGGGTGGCAACGCCGGTAGCGCAGTTGTTCAAGTGGCAGATACGCAGGTATTTGCAGCCCAGGGCGATCATCGGCGCGGTGCCGAAGCCGAAGCTCTCGGCGCCAAGGATGGCCGCCTTGATCACGTCCAGGCCAGTCTTCAGGCCACCGTCGGTCTGTACCCGCACCTTGCCACGCAGGTCGTTGCCGCGCAGGGTCTGGTGGGTCTCGGCCAGGCCCAGCTCCCACGGTGCACCGGCGTACTTGATGGAGGTCAGCGGCGAGGCGCCGGTGCCACCGTCGTAGCCGGAGATGGTGATCAGGTCCGCGTAGGCCTTGGCCACGCCGGCGGCGATGGTGCCCACGCCGGCCTCGGCCACCAGCTTGACCGACACCAGTGCCTGCGGATTGACCTGCTTGAGGTCGTAGATCAGCTGGGCAAGGTCTTCGATCGAGTAGATGTCATGGTGCGGGGGTGGCGAAATCAGGGTCACGCCCGGCACGGCATAGCGCAGCCGTGCGATCAGGCCGTTGACCTTGCCGCCAGGCAGCTGGCCGCCCTCGCCGGGCTTGGCGCCCTGGGCCACCTTGATCTGCAGCACTTCGGCGTTGACCAGGTATTCCGGGGTGACGCCGAAGCGGCCGGTGGCCACCTGCTTGATCTTCGAGCTCTTGATGGTGCCGTAGCGGGCCGGGTCTTCGCCGCCCTCGCCAGAGTTGGAGCGCGCGCCCAGGCGGTTCATCGCCTCGGCCAGGGCCTCGTGGGCTTCCGGCGACAGGGCGCCGAGGGAGATGCCCGCGGAGTCGAAGCGCTTGAGGATGTCCTCCAGCGGCTCGACCTGATCCAGCGCCAACGGCTGCTCGGCCAGCTTGACCTTGAGCAGGTCGCGAATCATCGACACCGGACGCTGGTCGACCAGCGTGGTGTATTCCTTGAACTTGGCGTAGTCGCCCTTCTGCACTGCTGCCTGCAGGGTGTTGACCACATCCGGGTTGTAGGCGTGGTACTCGCCGCCGTGGACGAACTTGAGCAGGCCGCCCTGCTGGATCGGCTTGCGCGCGCTCCAGGCTTCGGCCGCCAGCAGCTTCTGGTCGTTCTCAAGGTCCACGAAGCGTGCGCCCTTGATGCGGCTGGCCACGCCCTTGAAGCTCAGGCCGACCACTTCCTCGGCCAGGCCCACGGCTTCGAACAGCTGGGCGCCGCGGTAGGAGGCGATGGTGGAGATGCCCATCTTCGACAGGATCTTCAGCAGGCCTTTGGAGATACCTTTGCGGTAGTACTTGAACACCTCATCCAGGTCGCCCAGGACCTCGCCGGTGCGGATCAGGTCGGCCAGCACTTCGTAGGACAGGTACGGGTAGACAGCCGAGGCACCGAAGCCCAGCAGCACGGCGAAGTGGTGCGGGTCACGGGCGGTGGCGGTTTCAACCAGGATGTTGCTGTCGCAGCGCAGGCCTTGCTCGGTCAGACGATGGTGTACCGCACCGACCGCCAGGGAGGCATGCACCGGCAGCTTGCCCGGGGCGATGTAGCGGTCGCTCAGCACCAGTTGGGTCTTGCCGCTGCGTACGGCTTCCTCGGCCTGGTCGGCGATATTGCGGATGGCCGCTTCCAGGCCGACGCTCTCTTCATAGTTGAGGTCGATCAGCTGGCGATCGAAGCCTTCACGCTCCAGGTTCATGAGCGAACGCCACTTGGCAGGCGAGATGACCGGGGAGCTGAGGATTACCCGCGAGGCGTGCTCAGGGGATTCCTGGAAGATGTTGCGCTCGGCGCCCAGGCAGATCTCCAGGGACATGACGATCGCCTCGCGCAGCGGGTCGATCGGCGGGTTGGTCACTTGGGCGAACTGCTGGCGGAAGAAGTCGTAAGGTGAACGCACGCGCTGGGACAGCACGGCCATCGGCGTGTCGTCGCCCATCGAGCCGACCGCTTCCTGGCCCTGCTCGCCGAGCGGACGCAGCACCTGGTCACGCTCCTCGAAGGTGACCTGGAACATCTTCATGTATTGCTTGAGCTGGTCAGCGTCATAGCTGGCCACGCCTTGGTCGTCGGTCAGGGTCGCCTGGATGCGCAGGGCGTGCTGACGCAGCCAGCGCTTGTAGGGATGGCGCGACTTCAGACGATTGTCGATAGCGTCCGTGTCGAGAATCTGGCCGGTTTCGGTGTCCACGGCGAAGATCTGGCCCGGGCCAACGCGCCCCTTGGCCAGCACATCCTCGGGCTTGTAGTCCCAGACGCCGATTTCCGAGGCCAGGGTGATGTAGCCGTTCTTGGTGGTCACCCAGCGTGCCGGACGCAGGCCGTTGCGGTCCAGCAGGCAGACCGCGTGGCGGCCCTCGGTCATGACGATACCGGCCGGGCCGTCCCACGGCTCCATGTGCATGGAGTTGTACTCATAGAACGCGCGCAGGTCGGCGTCCATAGTCTCGACGTTCTGCCAGGCTGGCGGTACCAGCATGCGCACGCCGCGGAACAGGTCGATGCCGCCGGTGACCATCAGCTCGAGCATGTTGTCCATGCTCGAGGAGTCCGAACCCACGCGATTGACCAGCGGGCCGAGCTCTTCGAGGTCGGGGATCAGATCGTTGGCGAACTTGGTGCGACGGGCGATAGCCCAGTTGCGGTTGCCGGTGATGGTGTTGATCTCGCCATTGTGGGCGAGGAAGCGGAAGGGCTGCGCCAGCGGCCACTTCGGCAGGGTGTTGGTGGAAAAGCGCTGGTGGAACACGCAGATCGCGGTTTTCAGGCGCTCATCGCCCAGGTCCGGATAGAAGGCGGAAAGATCCGCCGGCATCATCAGGCCTTTGTAGATGATGGTCTTGTGCGAGAAGCTGCAGATGTAGTGGTCGGCGTCGTGGGCATTGGCCACAGACGAGCGACGACGGGCGCTGAACAGCTTGATGGCGAATTCCTGGTCGCTCAGGCCTTCGCCGCCGATGAAGACCTGCTCGATCTGCGGCAGGCGCTCCAGGGCCAGACGCCCAAGCACGCTGGTGTCGATCGGGACTTTGCGCCAGCCGACCAGCTTCAGGCCGGCATTGATGATCTCACGGTCCATGTTGGCGCGGGCCGCTTCGGCCTTCACCGGGTCCTGATTGAAGAACACCATGCCGACGGCGTACTGCTTGGGCAGCTCGACGGCGAAGTGTTCCTGGGCCACGGCACGCAGGAATTGATCGGGCTTCTGCATGAGCAGACCGCAACCGTCGCCGGTCTTGCCGTCGGCGTTGATCCCGCCGCGGTGGGTCATACAGGTCAGCGCCTGCATGGCGGTTTGCAGAAGATGGTGGCTCGCCTCGCCCGTCATATGGGCGATCAGGCCGAAACCACAGTTGTCCTTGAATTCTTCGGGATGGTACAGACCTGTTTTCATAGACACTTTCTCACCAGGTTCGCCTCTCAACCAAGGCAAATCTCTTTTTAGTACAACCACTTACCATCCACGCCGATCGAATGCCAGCTTTTTGCGGTGGGCAATGGGAAACCATTGTTGCACAGGGACAGCAACGCCCACAAATTTTCATGACGCATCATTGAAAACTTATGTCGCATTTTTGAATGTTTTTGCGCCATTGGCCGTGGTAACGGCTTGGCTCGAGTCTGAAGCGTTTCAGCCATGACTGCAAGAAAGGGCTTGTGGCCGGCAGTCCGGGACAGAAAAGCCTGCCGCGCTCAGGCGCAGCAGGCTTATCGAAACTCAGGCAACTGGGCAGCGGGGTGGTGCCGCCCGGAAGGTGTCAGCGGGCCGTGGCCAGCTCTTGTTGGACGCTGCCGACGGTTCGTGGCCAAGGTTTACCAGCCTGGACCTTGGCTGGCAAGTTCTTGATTGCCGCAACCGCTGCATCGCGGCTGGCGAAGTTGCCGTAGGTCACCACGTACAAGGGTTTGCCCTGCAGGGTCTTCTTGAAGTAGCGATAGTCGCCACCCTGGGCCTTGACGAAGGACTGGGCCGAGGCCTCGGAGCTGGTGCCGAAGATCTGCACCACGTAGTTGCCCGGTTTCTGACCGCTGTACCAGCCGCTGTTGCCCGCGCCACCGGCGGTTGGCTTGGCGGCTGGCTTGGCAGTGGCAACCTGGGTCGGCGCCGGAGCAGGCTTGACAGGTGCAACCGGCTTGGCCGGCTGGGTTGCAACAGGCTTAGGCGCAGGCGCTACAGGCTGGGCTGGTGCGGTGGCGACATTCTGGGCCGGCGCGCTGGTAACAGGCTGAGCCGGTACCGGGGCTGGGCCTGCGGTAGCACCTTGCGGCGGCGCGATAGTCGTGACAGTCGGCGGGTTGGCAGGCTGCAGTGCGGTGTTGCCGGCCGGGCCGCCCTCCTCGCCATCCCCCATGCCGGCCGCCTGGGCCAGCGGCTCGCGCATCACCGGCTGCGACTGCCCAACCAGCGGCAGTGGCATTGGCTGGGAAGAGCCGGAGAACTCGATGGCCGGACCACCATTATTGGACTGGGCATTGGCCGGCTGGCCTTCACCCAGCGGCAACTGGGCCTGGGCGGCAGGCGCTTCGGCAGGCTTGTCACCGCCCTTCTTGGGCATCAGAACCGCCGCGGCAACCGCGACCACGACGACAGCGGACAGCGCGAGCACGTGTTTCTTAGGCATATTGAACCCCATGGATGGTCGCTTCACCGTACTGCGGCTAGCGATCATGGCTTCGATCAAGGTATCGCGGGCGACCTGGTTAATGTTGCCAGGCCAGCCGTCGGAGTTTTCATGGATGTCGACGATCTGTTCACGGGTGAACACCTCGATGCCCCGGCCTGCGCCATCCAGACGCTGCTCCAGGTACTCGCGGGTTTCCTCCTCGCTGTAGGGCGCAAGCTCGATGACATGGAATCGCTCCCCGTCGGCATCGAGCCCTTCCAGTGCGGCGATCAGTGACGGCTCACCGAACAGGAACACGTGCGGACGGCCCTCCGGAACACCCGCCGCCAGCTCCAGCAACGCTTGGAGTGCCGACTCGTCGAGTTGTTCCGCATCGTCCACCAGCAAATAGACTTCCTGCCCGGTCAGCGCCAGTTGCACGACTTGGGCGAGGATGGTCTGCACTTCGGCATTGGCGACATTGAGTGCCTGTGCCACCTGGGCCAGAACGCTGGCCGCGTCGCCCGCGCCACGGGCCGAGACCACCACGCTCTGCACCGACTGCTTGTTGGTGCTTGCCACCAGGGCCTGGCGCAGCAGGGTCTTGCCGCTGCCCACAGGGCCTGTGACCACCAGCATCAGCTGGCTATAACGCGCCAGATGATGCAGTTGGCCCAGCACCGGCTTGCGCTGGGCGGGGAAGAATTTGAAACCGGGCACACGGGGCGCGAACGGATCGTGGCTCAACTGATAGTGGTCGAGAAACGCCTCATCGGCATGCAAACTGGTCATTGCGCTGTCACAACCTCAAAGCTGGGCCACGATTGCGCGGTAATCCGCTGCCAACGTGGCCTGAAGAATCTCTTTCGGATAGTCGTCGGTCACCACGGCCTCGCCCATCTGGCGCAGCAGCACCAGGCGCAAGCGACCGTCGAGGACCTTCTTGTCGACCGCCATGTGTTCCATGAAGTGTTCAGGGGTCATCTCCTGGGGAGGCACCACCGGCAAGCCGGCCGCCTGCAGCAGACGAATGCCGCGATCTCGCGCAGCCTGGTCGATCCAGCCCAGGCGCATGGACATTTCCAGTGCCATCACGGTGCCGGCCGCTACGGCTTCGCCATGCAGCCAAACGCCATAACCCATGTGGGTCTCGATGGCATGGCCGAAGGTATGCCCGAGGTTCAGGGTGGCCCGCACGCCGGATTCGCGTTCGTCAGCCCCAACCACCGCAGCCTTGGCCGCGCAGGAGCGGCGGATGGCTTCGGTGAGCGCGACGGGCTCCAGTTCGCGCAGGTCATGGATGTGGGCTTCAAGCCAAGTCAGGAATGGCTCGTCGCAGATCAGGCCGTACTTGATGACCTCGGCCAGGCCCGCCGACAGTTCGCGTGCCGGCAGGGTCTTCAGGCTGGCGGTATCGATCAGCACGGCGTTGGGCTGATAGAACGCGCCGACCATGTTCTTGCCCAAGGGATGATTGATACCGGTCTTGCCGCCCACGGAGGAATCGACCTGGGACAACAAGGTAGTCGGTATCTGGATGAAGTCGACGCCGCGTTGGTAACAAGCAGCGGCGAAGCCGGCCATGTCACCGATGACACCACCGCCCAGGGCCACCACGGTGGTCCGGCGATCATGCCGGGCAGTGAGCAGGGCATCGAAGATCAGTTGCAAGGTCTCCCAGTTCTTGTGGGCCTCGCCATCAGGCAACACCACGGGCAACACCGCGTAGGCACCGAGGGTGCGACTCAGACGCTCGAGATACAGGGGAGCAACGGTTTCGTTCGAGACAATGGCGACCTGCCGTCCGGCAATGTGCGGCGCCAGCAGTTCAGGCTGGTCCAGCAGGCCTTCGCCAATGTAGATCGGGTAGCTGCGTTCGCCCAGGTCGACCTTTAATGTCTGCATGTATCCCCACAATGTACTAGGGCGCGGCATCGTCCAGGCGACCCCGCGCGGTAACGTTCAACCCGCCTCGGCGTTGGTCGCCGAGAATAGTCCCGGCTTACCGGGGCGGCAACTTCTGCAAGCGCTCAAGGATGTCGAGCACCACCATGCGCGGCGGCCGTTCGTCGGTTTCCACCACCAGGTCAGCGATTTCACGGTAAAGCGGGTCGCGGGTTTCCAGCAGGGCGCGCAGGGTCGCCTCCGGGTTGGCAGTGCGCAACAGTGGCCGGTTGCGATCACGCGCTGTGCGCCCGACCTGCTGCTCCACCGAGGCGTGCAGGTAGATCACCCGTCCGCCCTCACGCAGCGCCCTGCGATTGGCTTCACGCATCACCGCGCCGCCGCCGGTCGCCAGGACCACGCCATCGAGGCCACTGAGTTCGGCGATCATGGCCTGCTCACGGTCACGAAAGCCCGGCTCGCCTTCTTTGTCGAAGATCCACGGGATGTTGGCGCCGGTTCGCAGCTCGATTTCCTTGTCGGAATCCTTGAACAGCAGGCGCAGCTCTTTGGCCAATAGGCGTCCGATGGTGCTTTTACCAGCGCCCATGGGTCCCACAAGTATCAAATTTCGCACAGAATCAACGACTCACAGCAATCGCCTGGTCACTCATGATACGCGGAGTCAGGAAGACCAGCAGCTCGGATTTTTTCTCTTGTAATACATCGCGTCGAAACAGCCTGCCAACATACGGCAGATCGCCTAAAAATGGCACCTTGTCGACCACATTGTTTTGCGTGGTCGAGTAAACGCCACCGATGACGATCGTCTCGCCGTCCGCCACCCGCACCTTGGCGTTGACCTCATTCTTGCGGATGGGCGGGACGTTGTTCAGTGCATTGACGTAGTCAGGCTCGTCCTTGGTCACCCTGACAGCCATCACGACCTTGCCATCGGGCGTGATCTGCGGCGTCACCTCAAGCGATAACGATGCCTCGCGAAACGAGATGGAGGTCGCGCCACTCTTGCTGGTTTCCTGGTAAGGCACCTCGGTACCCTTGATGATCCGCGCGGTCTCCTTGTCAGCGGTGACTACCTTCGGCTGGGAGATGATCTCGCCGTTTCCGCTCTTTTCCATGGCACTGAGCTCCAAGTCCAGCAGCGTCCCGCCTCGTAGCACCCCCAACCCAATGCCGGACGTCCCGCGCTCCACACCCAGGTCCACGAACAGTTCTTTTCCCAGACGAGCGGTATCGCCTTGCAGTGGCGCGCCCCAGCGCACACCCAGGCTTTTTTCGTAATCGACGTTGGCCTCGACGATCCGCGCCTCGATCAGCACTTGTCGCACCGGCACATCCAGCTGCCCCACCAGTCGCCGCAACTCGGCGAGCCGATCGGCCGGCTGGTAGGCCACCAAGGTGTTGGTCCGTGGGTCGACACTCAGGCTACCGCGCCCGGTGAGAATGCCCTCGTCGGCGAGCGCGGCCAACAGCAACTCTGCCATGTCCGCCGCCTTGGCGTGATGGATCGGCAGCAGCTCACGCCGCATGGGTTGCAATTGTGCATCCAGCGCCTGCCCAGACCGGGCTTCACGAAACTGCTCCGCCAGCTCCGCGATTGGCGCGACCACCAGAACGTTACCCTCCTCGCGCCGGGCCAGCCCTTTGCTGCGCAGTACCAGGTCCAGCGCCTGATCCCAGGGCACGTCTTCCAGGCGCAAGGTAAGACTGCCTTGTACCGTGTCGCTGGCAACCAGGTTGATGCCGGCATGATCAGCCAGCACCTGCAGCGCCGCGCGCACTTCGATGTCCTGGAAATTCAGGGACAGCGGCTCACCTCGATAGAGCGATGCTGTCGCCACCGGGCTCGACAGCATTGCCATCACCATGCCGATCTTCAGTTTGTTCAGCGTCATCCATGACCTCGTTGTTGACCCGCTTTCCCATGGCCAGGTAGACCGACCGCTCGTGCCACACTCCCGCGACGAACACACGCTCGCGCACCTCGATCTGGTGTCGATCGATCCGTACCACGACACCCTCATTACGCCCCACACGGTCCCCAGAACGCACCCGATACAAACGTCCAGCCGACCACAGCAGAGCCTGGTGATGCCCAGCCTGCGACAGGCTGCCGACCATCTCCAACTGATCCAGGGGCACGCCAGCCAGCCCCGTCACGGCGGCCTGAGTCGACCAGGGCACGAACAGGTCCACGCGCGGAGGGCGGGCCGCCGGCCTCGCCGGCTCATGGGCCAGCGAGGCCGGTGCCGGCAGTTCTTCGCCCGGGTGATACGAAGCGACCTGCACCTGCAGGCGCAGCAGGCCTGGACGCTCGGGCAAGTCGACCAGCCGCAGGCTCGTTGCCCGCAAGAGACGAACCTGGCCGAACCATTCGTCCAGCCACATCCGCAGCGCGGCATAACGCCCCACGACCTCTACCCGCAGCGGCACCATCTGGTAGCCAGTCTCCACGCGCGCCTGCTCCACATCGAGCTGCTCGAACACCAACCCATGGGCATGTCCCGAACTGGTCAGCTCGTCGAGCAGATCACTCATGCTCACACCCGCAGACAGGCGCCAACGCGCATCGCGCAACTGCAAAGTGGCATCGTCCAGCGCCAGCCGGGCAGACTCGTGCAGGTGCAGCGCCTGCGAATTGCCCGACAGCGCCAAGATCAATGATTGCTCTTGGCCCTTGCCCAACTGATAGGTCCGATACCGCCCTTGGAGAAGCCCGAACCACCCGGCAAGCAACACCAGGGCGATCAACGTCGCCAGAATCGCGGCAATGACACCCCGCGAACGGATCCCCCACTCCCGCCAGTCGGTCATCTCGGCCCACGTCATGACCACGAAACCGGCACCTGGGCCAACAATAAGAACTCTTCCCCCGCTGGCACATTGCGAAGGCGTTTTAGCTCCAGCCCCTGCAGGACGGCAGACTGCTCGAGCGCGCGCATGAGCTGCGCCAGGACAGCGGGGGACGCCGCCAAACCAAGCACTTGCACGCGATTTTCCTGGAAGGTCAGCTCGCTCAAGCTCAATCCCTCTGGCATGGCCCGCTCAAGCTCGGCGAACACCACCAAAGGCAGCCCTTGATCGGCACGCAGGCGAGCCAGGGCTGAAAATTGCGCCTGCACGGCCTCGCGCCGCTCACGCAACCCATCGATGCGCGCGAGCTCCGCTTGCTGCTCTTGCAACAAAGCCTGGCTTTGCGCAATGGCCAATTCCTGGCTCTGCAAACGCTGACGGGCCATATGGTCGAGCAGCATCACGCCGCAGAAGGCGACCAGGACACTGGCGAGCACGGCCAGCTTGAAGCGCCGAACTGCCGCAAGGCGCTGCCGTTCGCGCCAGGGAAGCAGGTTCAACCGCAGCATCACTGCCCTCCTCCCAATGCCAGTCCGTAGGCTAGCGCCATGCCACCAGCCTCCCTGCACGACAGCGTGGAATCCATGGCCAGGCCAGCGAAAGGCCAGAGCGACTCACACGGCATCGCCAGTTGCTGCGCGAGCCCTTCCAGCCAGCCGTCTTCCGGCACATCGCACGGTGCGACGTGAAGGCATTCGACGGATGTTCCCGGCAGCGCACTGCGCAGCCAGTGCCCGATACGTTCGAGGCGTTGTGCTTGGTCCTGCTCGGGCATGAAGCGCAACTCCAGACGCTGAGGCATGAAAGGCTCCGGCCAGGTATGCACGGTGGCACAAACAGCCTCGATCCTAAGGACCGCCGCTGCGGTAAGTCGGCCGGGGGCGAGCGTGCGGGCCAAGGCCAGGCTGTCCACTTCGACCATCACCAACTGCAAGCCAGCGCTGTGGAACACCTGCTCCAACGGCTCCAACAGACAGTGGCGGCAAGCCCCCACCAGCACGGTGACCTCATCGACCGGCCCCGGCACCGCCTCGAGCGCCTGGAAATCCAGCGCGAGGTCCTGCAATGGAAACGGAAACAGGCGCTCGGCCTCGGCCAGCAACTGCGCCTCCATCTCGCTGTCGGACAACCGCGCCGGCAGCCGATGTACCTTGCAGATCACCTCAGAGCCCGGTAACGCCACTGCGGCCTGACGCTGACGAGACCCACTACGCTGCCAGGCTCGTTGCAAGGCCTTGGCCACCACATCAGGGTGTGCCGTCCAGTGCCCCGGTGGCGCCTCGAAAGGCTCCACGGCCCAGGCGCAGACTGCATGGCCGCCCTGGCGCCGTTGCAATTGAAGGATTCGAACGGAACCGGAGGCGATTTCCACCCCCAGCAGTGAACCGGCATCCCTGCCGAAACGTCCAAGCATGGTTCTTCCTTGAAAGATCGTCGCAGCGCCGCACTACAGGAGCCGACCGTCCAGGCCGGCCGGTCGCCCCGGCAAAGCGAAAAATGCTTATAATGCCCAGCGTTTTTTCCTGTCCGCCGGACCGCGTGCAATCCACTCCCAACCTGGACACCCAAAAGCCTTGATACGTCTGCTGAAGTTCTTCTGGTGGTCTTTCGTCGCAGTCATCTGCGCGCTCGTACTCGGTGTGAGCGGTGCGTTTCTGTATCTTAGCCCCAGCCTCCCCTCGGTCGAGTCCCTCAGAAGCATCCAGTTGCAGATCCCCTTGAGGGTGTACAGCAGCGACGGCAAGCTGATTGCGGAATTCGGCGAAATGCGCCGCTCGCCTATCCGTTTCGCGGATATTCCCCCACAGTTCATCCAGGCGCTTCTGTCAGCAGAGGACGACAATTTCCTCAATCACTATGGGGTCGATCCGAGCAGCCTGATGCGCGCCGCGACCCAGCTGGTGAAATCTGGCCACATCCAGACCGGCGGCAGCACGATCACCATGCAGGTGGCGAAGAACTTCTTCCTCACCAGCGAGCGCAGTTTCTCGCGCAAAACCAATGAAATCCTCCTGGCCTTGCAGATCGAACGCGAGCTGACCAAGGACGAAATCCTCGAGCTGTACGTCAACAAGATCTACCTGGGCAACCGCGCCTACGGCATCGAAGCCGCTGCACAGGTGTACTACGGCAAGTCCATCCGCGACATTAGCCTGGCCCAGATGGCCATGATCGCCGGCCTGCCCAAGGCGCCGTCTCGCTTCAACCCGCTGGCCAACCCGGTGCGCGCCAAGGAGCGCCGCGACTGGATCCTGGGCCGCATGTACAAGCTCGGCAAGATCGACCAGGCCAGCTACGAGGCCGCCCTGGCCGAGCCGCTCAATGCCAGCTATCACGTCCCGACACCCGAGGTTAACGCGCCCTACATCGCCGAAATGGCCCGCGCCGAAATGGTCGGCCGCTATGGCAGCGATGCCTACACCGAAGGCTTCCGCGTGACCACCACGGTGCCGAGC
Organism: Pseudomonas sp. HMSC08G10; assembly: GCF_001808425.1. NCBI lineage: Bacteria > Pseudomonadati > Pseudomonadota > Gammaproteobacteria > Pseudomonadales > Pseudomonadaceae > Pseudomonas > Pseudomonas sp. HMSC08G10. The sequence goes on from NZ_KV793294.1 coordinate 73,686, forward strand.
GACATGCAGGAGATGGCCAATAAGGCCGTGCTCACTGGGTTGACCGACTATGATGAGCGCCATGGCTATCGCGGCCCGGAATCGCGTTTCCCAGGCAAGACCCACGCCGCCTGGCTGCAGGAGCTGAGCAAGCAGCGCACCCTTGGGGGCCTTGAGCCTGCGATCGTCACTCAGGTCGACAAGAGCGGCCTGAAGGTGCTGACCCGCAGTGGCGAAGAGGAGCACGTAGCCTGGGACACCATGAAGTGGGCCCGGCCATTCCTCAACAGCAATGCTCAAGGTCGCTCCCCGCAATCGCCCGCCGACGTAGCCCAGGTCGGTGATCTGATCCGTGTGCAGCGACTGGAAGACGGCAAGCTCAAGTTCAGCCAGGTGCCTGGTGCCCAGAGCGCACTGGTCACCCTGGATCCTTACAACGGCGCCATCCGCGCACTGGTCGGCGGTTTCTCGTTCGAACAGAGCAATTACAACCGCGCCATGCAGGCCAAGCGCCAGCCCGGTTCGAGCTTCAAGCCCTTCGTCTACAGCGCCGCACTGGATAGCGGCTACACCGCCGCCAGCCTGGTCAACGACGCACCGATCGTGTTCGTCGACGAGTACCTGGACAAGGTCTGGCGCCCGAAGAACGACACCAACACCTTCCTCGGCCCGATCCGCATGCGCGAAGCCCTGTACAAGTCGCGCAACCTGGTCTCGATCCGACTGCTGCAATCGATGGGCGTGGGCAAGACCATCGACTACATCGCCAAGTTTGGCTTCAACAAGCAGGACCTGCCGCCGAACCTGTCTCTGGCGCTGGGGACCGCAACCCTCACGCCGATGGAAATCGCCACGGGCTGGAGCACTTTCGCCAACGGCGGCTACAAGATCAGCCCCTATCTGATCGAACGCATCGAGAGCCGCAACGGCGAAACCCTGTTCACCGCCAATCCGGCGAGGGTTCCTCAAGAGGGTCAGGACCAGGCCGGCATCGCCGCGCCGGAACAGCCGATCAGCATCCAGCCGCTGCCAGGCGAAGCACCCTCGACACTGGGCCAGGTGGCATCCGCGCCACAGGCACCGGTCGTGGCCGAGCGCATCGTCGACGGTCGTACCACCTATATTCTCACCAGCATGCTGCAGGACGTGATCAAGCGCGGCACCGGCCGCCGCGCCCTGGCCCTTGGTAGAAACGATCTGGCGGGCAAGACCGGCACCACCAACGAGTCCAAGGACGCCTGGTTCACTGGCTACAACGCCGACTACGTGACGACCGTGTGGGTTGGCTTCGACCAGCCGGAGACCCTGGGCCGGCGCGAGTATGGCGGCACCGCCGCGCTGCCGATCTGGATGAACTTCATGGGCGCGGCGCTCAAAGGCAAGCCCGAGCATGCCCCAGCCGAACCGGAAGGCATCCTCAGTCTGCGGGTCGATCCGGTCAGCGGCCGCGCCGCCACGCCAAGCACTCCGAATGCCTATTTCGAGCTCTTCAAGGCCGAGGATTCCCCGCCTTCGGTAGACGAGCTGGGCAACGGTGCGGCACCAGGCAGCCCGCTGCCGGCCGATGAAGCGGCGCCGATGGATCTGTTCTAAGCAGCACAAGCGACAAGCAAGAAGAAGGGCGCGCCGGCTCTCCCGGGCGCTCCCCTACAGACAACCTCGAACAACGTGTCGCTCGCAGCTCTAAACTCGAAGCAAAAAAAACCGGCTCATTTGAGCCGGTTCTTTTTTGCGTTCTGCATTAACCGTTGAACACGTCGTTCACGTTCTGCAGTGGGTAGTGCTTCGGATACGGCAGGGTTGCAACGCCGGACTCGATGGCAGCCTTGGCCACGGCATCGGAGACGACGGTGATCAGGCGTGGGTCCATCGGCTTCGGAATGATGTACTCACGGCCGAATTCCAGCGCCTGCACGCCGTAGGCGTCGCAGACTTCCTGCGGCACTGGCAGCTTGGCCAGGTCCTTCAGGGCGATGGCGGCGGCGATTTTCATTTCTTCGTTGATGCGCTTGGCACGTACGTCCAGAGCGCCACGGAAGATGAACGGGAAGCCCAGCACGTTGTTGACCTGGTTCGGGTAGTCGGAACGACCGGTAGCCATGATCACGTCGCTGCGGGTCTGGTGGGCCAGCTCTGGCTTGATCTCCGGATCTGGGTTCGAGCATGCGAACACGATCGGGTTCGCAGCCATGCTCTTCAGGCCTTCCGGGCTCAGCAGGTTCGGGCCGGACAGACCCACGAAGACATCGGCACCTTCCAGTGCGTCAGCCAGGGTGCGTTTGTCGGTCGCGTGCGCGAACTGGGCCTTGTACTGGTTCAGATCGTCACGGCCTGCGTGGATCACGCCGGTGCGGTCGATCATGAAGATGTTCTCGACCTTGGCACCCATGCTGACCAGCAGCTTCATGCAAGAGATGGCGGCAGCGCCAGCGCCCAGGCAGACGATCTTGGCTTCGTCGAGCTTCTTGCCGGCGATTTCCAGGGCGTTGATCATGCCGGCCGCGGTGACGATCGCGGTGCCGTGCTGGTCATCGTGGAAGACCGGAATGTCGCACTGCTCGATCAGCGTGCGCTCGATCTCGAAGCACTCAGGCGCCTTGATGTCTTCCAGGTTGATGCCACCGAAGGTGATGGAAATACGCTTGACGGTGTCGATGAAGGCTTGCGGGCTTTCGGAATCGACTTCGATGTCGAATACGTCGATGCCAGCGAAACGCTTGAACAGAACACCCTTGCCTTCCATGACCGGCTTGGACGCCAGCGGACCCAGGTCACCCAGGCCGAGGATGGCGGTACCATCGGAAATCACCGCAACCAGGTTGCCTTTGCCGGTGTACTTGTAGGCCAGCTCTGGATCACGGCCGATCTCACGCACAGGCTCGGCGACACCCGGGCTGTAGGCCAGGGCCAGGTCACGGGCGGTTGCGGTCGGCTTGGTGAGTTCGACGCTCAGTTTCCCCGGACGAGGCTGAGCGTGGTATTCGAGAGCGGCGGTTTTCAGGTCTGACATGGTGGGCATTCCGCTTGTTTACTGTTCTGACGGACCGCCGAGGATACGCAAAGAGCCGGGGGGCCACAAGACTGCCCGGTCACTTGTGTCAAGGCCTTTAGCCTACGACTTTACGCTATAACCCACGGGGGCATACACCATCAAGTGTGTACAATTTAATAGCGAAATGTCTACAACTATTTACCCTGAAATCCGTTCGAGCATGCTCGGATCGGTCAACGGCAATTCCCAGCGTCGCTGCCCAGGCTTCAGCCCACCCTTGCGGGAACGATCCAGCACCCAGCCGCGCGCCTCGACCTGGCGTCCCTTGAGGTTATCGAAGAAGCTCGAGGGGAAGTTGCGCTGCAGACGAGCGGGAATGCGAAGCACCACCGCATTGCCAAGTTCCAGCCAAACACCACCACGATTGCGCTCGATAGCCTGTACTTTGCCGCTTATGACAGCAAAGCCCGACTGCCGGACATCACCCTCTCGCAGCACTGGCGACTGCCGCCATAACCCGACCCGCGCCGCCCTGGCCACCTGCTCGGCCTGTTGCTGGCAGCGGGAAAGCTTGACGTTGGGCGCCACCGCGACGCGATAGCCCAAGCCCTCGCTGAGCAGTGTGGCTTCAAGATTGTTGCCATCCCGGCCATAGATGTGCGCCAAGGTGCGACCGTACTTGTCCTTTCCCTCTACCCCCGGCACCAGCCCGACCCGTCCGTCGCTGGCTTTGACCAACGCCTGCAAACGCTGCCTGGCGGCCTCGGCATAGGGCTCGCTGGTGCGACCTTTACGGCCGATTTCCGGTGCATTGATGCCGATCATCCGAACGCTGCGTCCATCACTCAGACGCAAGGTGTCGCCATCGACCACCTGACGTACCGCCACCTGCTGTGGCTTGTCGGGCAATGGGCAGAAGGCCAGCGCGGGAAAATGCCAGATCGCGCCCACAAAAAAAGCGCCCACAAGGGGCGCCTTTTTTTGCAGCAGCGCGAAACCCGAGGGATTCGCCATGCGCATGATTACTTCTTGGTACCGAACATACCGAAGCGATCGGCGAACTTCTGTACGCGACCACCGGTGTCCAGGACTTTCTGCTTACCAGTGTAGAACGGGTGGCACTGGGAGCACACGTCGATCGCCAGCGGCTTGGCCAGGGTCGAACGGGTTTCGAATTTGTTGCCGCAGCTGCAGGTGACTGCAACTACTTCGTAGTTCGGATGAATATCTGCTTTCATGGTCACTTCCTCGAGCTGCGTGCCGCCACCCAACACCAATTGTTGAATACCGCACGTAATTAGGCGGCGAATAATACCAGAGCAAGGCGCCAGCGCAAGTTGTCGCGATCACCGACTGTCGTCTGCTAGGCTCGCGAAACTTGTGAACCTCCCATCCAGAGACCTCCCGCGTGTCCGACGTCATTCTGCGCCTAGCCCTGCCCTCGCCTTTGCGTCGCCTGTTCGACTACAGGGCGCCAGCAAGCATGGCCCGCCAGGCCTTGACGCCTGGCATGCGCATCCGCGTGCCGTTTGGCCGCCGGGAGATGATCGGCGTACTGGTGGAGGTCTGCGACAAGAGCGAAGTGCCCGCCGACAAGCTCAAGCCCGCCAGCGCCCTGCTCGATCCGGTCTCACCGCTGCCGCCGGCACTGTTCAAGCTGTGCCTGTGGACCGCGCAGTACTACCAGCACAGCCTGGGCGACACCTTGAACTGGGCCTTGCCCACCTTGTTGCGCCAGGGCGAGCCGGCCGAGATGCGCCAAGAGCGTTTTTGGCATGTCACTCCCGGCGCCCGCCTCGAAGACCCGCGTATCGCACGCGCTCCCCGCCAGCGTGACGCCCTCAAGGCCCTGGCCCAGCATCCGCACGGCGTCGCCCACAGCGTGCTGGCCAAGCTGGGCCTGAGCAAGGACAGCCTCGACCTGCTGCTGGCCAAGGAACTGGTTCAGGTAGAGGTCCGCCGCCATCTGCCCCAGCCCCGCCACGAGCATTGGCTGGCGCAGCCGGAGCTGCCGCTCAACGAAGAACAACTGGCCGCATTCGACGCCGTGCGCTCGGGCTTCGGCGCCTTCCATGCCTTCTTGCTGGCGGGGGTGACTGGCAGCGGCAAGACCGAGGTTTACCTGCAACTGATCCGTGAAACCCTCGAAGCCGGCAAACAGGCGCTGATCCTGATTCCGGAAATCAACCTCGGCCCCCAGACCCTGGCGCGCTTCGAGCAACGCTTCAACGCCCGCATCGCCCTGCTGCATTCGGCGGTCGGTGATCGCGAACGCCTGGATGCCTGGCTCGCCGCCCGCGACGGCGAGGCCGATATCATCATCGGCACCCGCTCGGCACTGTTCACGCCGATGAAAAATCCCGGGCTGATCATCATCGACGAGGAGCACGACGGTTCCTATAAACAGCAGGAAGGCCTGCGCTACCACGCCCGGGACCTGGCCGTGGTCCGCGCCCACCAAGAGAACATCCCGATCCTGCTGGGATCGGCCACCCCCTCGCTGGAAAGCCTGCACAATGCCCACAGCGGCCGCTACGGCCTGCTGCGCATGAACCAACGCGCCGGCGGCGCCCGCGCACCCCGCTTCCTGCGCCTGGACGTACGCAGCCTGCCGCTGGACAGCGGCATCAGCGGCCCGCTGCAACAGGCCATCCGCCAGACCCTGGAAGCAGGCCAGCAAGTGCTGGTGTTCCTCAATCGCCGCGGCTTCGCGCCGACCCTGCTGTGCCACGATTGCGGCTGGCTGTCCGAATGCCCCCGCTGCGACGCCCGAATGACGGTGCACCAGCGCTCTGGCGTGTTGCGCTGCCACCACTGTGGCCACGACGAACGCCTGCCCCACCAGTGCCCGCAATGCGCCCATGTCGACCTGCGCCCGGTGGGCGCGGGTACCGAGCGCGCCGAGGAGCGTCTGAAGGTGCTGTTCCCGGACTATCCCATCCTGCGGGTCGACCGCGACAGCACATCGCGCAAGGATGCGATGCACAACCTGTTCACCACTATTCAGCGCGGACAACCGAGCATCCTGGTCGGCACCCAGATGCTGGCCAAGGGTCACCACTTCCCCCGGGTAACCCTGGTGGCCATCCTTGACGCCGATGGCGGCCTGTTCTCCGGAGACTTCCGCGCCAGCGAACGCATGGCGCAGTTGATCGTCCAGGTCGCCGGCCGCGCCGGTCGGGCAGAGGAGCCCGGCAAGGTGATCATCCAGACTCACCTGGCCGAACATCCACTGCTGGTGCAACTGACCGAGCAAGGGTATTTCGCCTTTGCCGAGCAGGCCCTGAGCGAACGCCGCGCGGCCGGCCTGCCGCCCTTTTCCCACCTCGCCCTGCTCCGGGCCGAGGCGCACAAGCCAGGCCAGGCCGAGGGTTTTCTGGACGAGGCCTGCAGCGCCGCTGAACGGCTGTTGGCCGAGCAGAACCTGCAGGGTATCGAGCTGCTCGGCCCGGTACCTGCGCCCATGGAGCGCCGTGCGGGGCGTTTCCGCGCGCAATTGTTGCTCCAGGCCAATGCCCGGGCGCCCTTGCATCGACTGATCAGCGCTTGGTTGCTAGTGTTGGAGCACATGCCATCCGGGCGCCAAGTGCGCTGGTCGCTGGACGTCGATCCGGTCGACCTTTATTGAGCTGCAAGCAACAAGCAAGGGCAGGCCGTGCACGCTGCGCTTTTTCGTGCAGCTTGAAGCTTGAAGCTTGCCGCTCCATACCCAGCTTGCCGCTCAAAGGTTGGCAACACGCCCCCGGGAACGGATAATGCCCAGTTTTTCCACCTGCGCATCGAAGCGCCCCACCGCGCTTGCGGTCGAAAAGAGAACGCCATGAAAGACACCATTCGCCAGCTCATCCAGCAAGCCCTCACCCAACTCGTCACCGACGGCGTGCTGCCTGAGGGACTGACGCCGGCGATCCAGGTGGAAAACGCCCGGGACAAGACCCACGGCGACTTCGCCAGCAACATCGCCATGATGCTGGCCAAGCCGGCCGGCATGAAGCCGCGCGACTTGGCTGAAAAGCTCATCGACGCCCTGCCGGCCAGCGCCGACATCACCAAGGTCGAGATCGCAGGCCCGGGCTTTTTGAACTTCTTCCAGAACACCCAGGCCTTGGCCAACCGCCTGGACGCAGCCCTGGCAGACGATCATCTGGGCGTGCGCAAAGCCGGCCCTAGCGAGAAAGTGGTGATCGACATGTCGGCACCGAACCTGGCCAAGGAGATGCACGTCGGCCACCTGCGCTCGACAATCATCGGCGACAGCGTCGCACGCGTGCTGGAGTTTCTCGGCGACCAGGTGATCCGCCAGAACCACGTGGGCGACTGGGGCACCCAGTTCGGCATGCTGCTGGCCTACCTGGAAGAAAACCCGATCACCAGCGACGAGCTGTCGGACCTGGAGAACTTCTACCGCGCGGCGAAAAAGCGCTTCGACGAGTCCGAGGAATTCGCCACCCGCGCCCGTGGCCTGGTGGTCAAGCTGCAGGCCGGCGACCCTGAGTGCATGGCCCTGTGGACCCGCTTCAAGGACATCTCCCTGTCCCACTGCCAGAAGACCTACGAGCTGCTCAACGTCAAGCTGACCATGGCCGACGTGATGGGCGAAAGCGCCTACAACGGCGACCTGGCCAACGTGGTCGCCGACCTCAAGGCCAAGGGCCTGCTGGTCGAGGATCAGGGCGCCCAGTGCGTGTTCCTCGACGAATTCAAGAATGCCGAAGGCGAGCCGCTGCCGGTGATCGTGCAGAAGGCCGATGGCGGCTACCTCTATGCCACCACCGACCTGGCCGCAGTGCGCTATCGCAGCAACGTCCTCAAGGCCGACCGTGCCCTGTACTTCGTCGACCAGCGCCAGGCCCTGCACTTCAACCAGGTGTTCGAAGTCGCGCGCCGCGCAGGCTTCGTCGGCCACCCAATGCAGATGGAACACATGGGCTTCGGCACCATGAACGGCGCTGACGGCCGCCCGTTCAAGACACGTGACGGCGGCACCGTAAAACTGATCGACCTGCTGACCGAGGCCAAGGAGCGTGCCTACGCACTGGTCAAGGACAAGAATCCGAGCCTGTCCGAAGAGGAACTGCGCCACATTGGTGAAGTGGTCGGGATCGGCGCGGTGAAGTACGCCGACCTGTCCAAGCACCGCACCAGCGACTACAGCTTCAACTTCGAGCTGATGCTCAACTTCGACGGCAACACCGCACCCTACCTGCTGTACGCCTACACCCGTGTGGCCAGCGTGTTCCGCAAGCTGGGCAAGGGCTTCGAGGAAGTCGAGGGCAACATCGTCCTGCAGGCGGCCCATGAGCAGGATCTGGCCGCTCGCCTGGCGCAGTTCGGTGAAGTACTCAACAACGTCGCCGAGAAGGGCACCCCACACGTGCTGTGCAGCTACCTGTACGACATCGCGGGCCTGTTCTCCAGCTTCTACGAGAACTGCCCGATCCTCGCCGCCGAAACCGCCGAGCAGCAGCAAAGCCGTCTGCGTCTGGCCGCTCTGACCGGCCGTACGCTCAAGCAAGGTCTGGAACTGCTCGGCCTGGAAACCCTGGAGCGCATGTAAGTTGGCTGCCAAGAAAAAACCTGCACCCAAGCGTGGCGCCAGCCGCAACCAGGCACCGGCCAAACAGCCGATTCCTGGTTGGATCTGGCTGGCGGTCGGCCTCACCGTAGGCGCTTTCGTTGTCTTTTTGATGAAGCTCGAGCCAGGCAGCGAAGACATCAAGCGCGCCAAGCCTGAGCAGCAAAAGCCCGCCAAGGTCGCCGAAGCCGGCAAGACCAGCGCACCGACGACACAGCAGCCGGTCAAGCCGAAGTACGACTTCTACACCCTGCTGCCGGAGTCGGAGGTCATCGTGCCGCCGGAGGCCGTACCGGAGAAAACCCCACCGGTACCAGCCCAGCCAGTGCAGCCGGTCAAGCCGGTAACGCCAGCGGAAGCTGCGAAGATCGATACCGCGCGCGCCCAAGCCGCCCTGATGGGGCAGACGCCTCCGCCTGCCCCACCGGTGATCAAGCCTGCGGCGACTACCACCTTCTTCCTGCAGGCCGGCTCGTTCCGCAAACAGGCCGATGCCGACAAGGTTCGTGCGCAGATCATCCTGCTTGGCCAAGCGGTCAAGGTGGAGTCAGGGACAGTGAAAGATGAAACCTGGTACCGCGTCCTGGTCGGCCCGTTCAGCAACCGTGAGCAGTTGACAGTGGCTCAGAAGCAACTTGCCGGGGCAGGGTTCAGCAACCTGCTGCTGCAACAGCGCCAGACCCGCCAGTAACGAAAAAGGCCTTGCCGCTCGATGCGACAAGGCCTTTTTTCTGTCAGCGGCGCTGGGCGTTGACCTGGGAGATCTGGCTGTTCAAGGTCCAGAAATCGTACAGCACACCAATCAGGAACAAGCCCCCGGTGAGCAGATAGATCAACGCGCTGATCCACTTGCCCAGGTACAGCCGGTGCACGCCAAAGATCCCGAGGAACGTCAGGAAGATCCAGGCCAGGTTGTAATCAACGCGACCGGACTGAAAGCGCATGTCCGCCTCACGGTCCATCGACGGAATCAGGAACAGGTCGATCAGCCAGCCGATACCGAGTAACCCCAGGGTGAAGAACCAGATCGTCCCGGTGATCGGCTTGCCGTAGTAGAAGCGGTGCGAGCCGGTGAAACCGAAGATCCACAAGAGGTAGCCAAGGACCTTGCTGTGGGTGTCGTGCAGCCCACCCTGTTGATAACCGTTCATGCTTGTCCTCCGTGGGTTAGCAAAAAATTTTCTAACGGAAAATGTGACTTTTCCGTGGGAAGCCGACGTATGGTACCCGCGCAATCGACCAACGGAGCAAAAAATCACCCGAAGCTGTTATAGAGTTGCGCGCCAAAGCCAACACATACCTAAAAAGAGCTTCAACTATGCCGCCTCTGTTCAAGACATGGCTGACCCTCTGCCTATTGTTGCCCCTGGCCGCCCACGCCACCAATCGTGAGCAACGTCTTCCCAATGGTTTCACCGGCTATACCACCAACGCCTCGGTGAAACACGCGCCGGTCAAGTACAGCACCTTGCGCGCCCGCCCAAGCAATGCCGCCAAGGCTTCGAGCAATCTGCCCGTCGTGGCCATGTCGGCCAAGCAGAGCAGCAACGTGCTCAGCCGCGCAGTGAATGTACTGGGCACGCCCTATCGTTGGGGCGGCAGCAGCCCGAGCAAGGGCTTCGACTGCAGCGGCCTGGTCAAGTACGCCTTCACCGATGTCGCCGACGTCGACCTGCCGCGCACCTCCAATGCCATGGCCCAAGGGCACGGCGTCAAAGTCGCAAAAAGCGACCTAAAGCCTGGCGACCTGATCTTCTTCAACATCAAGAGCCGCCGGGTCAACCACGTCGCCATCTACCTGGGCAATGACCGCTTCATCCATGCGCCACGCACCGGCAAGCGGGTGAGCATCGACACCCTGAGCAAGCCGTACTGGCAGAAGCACTACGTGGTGGCCAAGCGCGTGCTGCCTAAAGAACAGCAGACCCTGGCCCTGGCCAAACGCTGACCTGCCCCTCGGTGGAGCCCAGGTTCTTCGAACTGCCTGACATCGCCGGGACTGCTGCTCGGCCCATTCGCGGGTGAACCCGCTCCCACAAGAACCTCGCCAATCCCAGCTCCGCGCGGTGGGTGGAGGCGGATTTATTCGCGAATGGGCCAAAGATCCAACCTCAGCCTGACGCGATCAGCCCCGCCCCCTGCAATTGCTGCATCGCCATCTCCATCGTCCTCATCCCCGCCGCCGCTCCGGTCTGCATCACTGAATGCAGCTGCGCCATGCGACCTTCACGGATCAGGTTGCGCACGGCGGGCGTAGCCACCAGCACTTCCCTGGCCGCCACACGCCCGCCATCCAATCGTCTGATCAATGTCTGCGCCACCACCATGCGCAGCGACTCAGCCAGCATGCCCCGCACCAGAGCCTTTTCCTCTGGCGCAAACACCTCCACCAGGCGGTCGATGCTGTTCACCGCCGAGCGGGTATGCACCGTCGCCAACACCAAGTGCCCCGTTTCCGCAGCGCGCAAGGCCAGGCGGATGGTTTCCAGATCACGCAGCTCGCCGATCACGACTACATCCGGATCCTGGCGCAATGCACTGCGCAGGCCTTGGGCAAAATTTCGGCAGTCGCGGCCGATCTCGCGCTGGTTGACCAGACTGCGCTGGCCGCTGTGGATAACTTCGATGGGGTCTTCGAGGGTGACGATGTGCAGCGCCTGCGTTCGATTGAGCTGATCGATCAGAGCCGCCAGGGTCGATGACTTGCCGCTGCCTGTCGGCCCGCCGACCAGCACGAGGCCATCGCGCCACTGGGCAATAGCTTGAAACACTTCCTCCAGGTCCAGCTCGTCGAGGCTGGGAATGCGAGCTGGCAGCAGTCGCAGGCTCACACCTGGCCCACGGTGCTGGCGATAGAGGTTAGCGCGCACGCGCACGGCGCCTGGCAGTGTCAAGGCAATATCCAACTCATCGCCCTGCGTCCACTGGCGGCGCTGGACTTCATCGAGCACCGGCGCAAACCCTTCGCTCAGGGTCGCAGCCGCCAGTGGCGGCAGATCCAGGCGCTGCAGCTCGCCGTCCAGGCGCAGCACCGGTACTTCGCCCGTTGCCAGGTGCAGGTCGCAAGCGCCCGCAGCCACGGCCCGGGCCAACAGGTCGGTCACATCCATGAGACTCCCCAAAGGCCATCAAGCAGGTAGAATGCCGCAGACCATTGAGCCGTCGGCATCGATTCCATGTCCACCATAGCAGACAACCTGTCCGCCCTCGCCGCCCGCATCGACAGCGCGGCCAAGGCTGCCGGACGCGACCCGGCCAGCATCCAGCTGCTGGCGGTGAGCAAGACCAAACCCGCCAATGCCGTGCGTGAAGCCCACGCCGCCGGCGTACTCCACATTGGCGAGAACTACCTCCAGGAAGCCCTGGCCAAGCAGGAAGCATTGCGCGACCTGCCCTTGACCTGGCACTTCATCGGCCCCATCCAGTCGAACAAGACCCGTGCAATCGCCGAACATTTCGACTGGGTACACTCCGTGGACCGCCTGAAGATCGCCCAACGCCTGTCCGAACAACGCCCTGCCAACCTGGCACCGCTGAATGTCTGCCTGCAGGTGAACGTCAGCGGCGAGGACAGCAAGTCCGGCTGCCAGCCAGCCGATGTGCCGGCTCTGGCCAGTGCCATTGCCAGTCTGCCCGGCCTGCGTCTGCGGGGCTTGATGGCGATTCCCGAACCCACCGAGGACCGTGTCGCCCAAGAGGCGGCCTTCGCCACCCTGCGCCAGTTGCAGGAGGGCCTAGGACTGGGCCTGGACACCTTGTCCATGGGCATGAGCCATGACCTGGAAGCGGCCATTGCACAGGGAGCGACCTGGGTCCGCATCGGTACCGCCCTGTTCGGTGCCCGCGACTACGGACGCCCCTGATTCCATGCTTTACTCACTCTTTCCTTCAAGGACCTGACATGAGCAAGACACGTATTGCCTTTATCGGCGCCGGCAACATGGCCGCCAGCCTGATCGGCGGCCTGCGTGCCCAGGGTCTGGACGCCGCGCAGATCCGCGCCAGCGACCCGGGCGCCGAGACCCGGGCCAAGATCCAGGCCGAGCACGGCATCGAAGCCTTCGAAGACAACGCCCAGGCCATCGCCGGCGCGGATGTGATCGTCCTGTCGGTCAAGCCGCAGGTCATGAAAGCCGTGTGCCAGGCCCTGCAGCCCAATCTGGCGCCTGGTCAACTGATCGTCTCCATCGCCGCCGGCATCACTTGCGCCAGCCTGCAAGCCTGGCTGGGCCCACGCCCGGTGGTTCGCTGCATGCCCAACACCCCGGCCCTGCTGCGCGAAGGCGCCAGTGGCCTGTACGCCACCGCCGAGGTGTCTGCCGAGCAACGCCAACAGGCCGAGCAACTGCTGCGCGCCGTGGGCACCGCCCTGTGGCTGGACCAGGAGCAGCAACTCGATGCCGTCACCGCCGTCTCCGGCAGTGGCCCGGCTTATTTCTTCCTGCTGATCGAAGCGATGACCGCAGCCGGCGAAAAACTTGGCCTGCCGCGTGAAACCGCCTCGCAGTTGACCTTGCAGACCGCACTGGGCGCCGCACGCATGGCTATCTCCAGCGACGTGGACGCCGCCGAGCTGCGTCGGCGCGTGACCTCGCCGGCCGGTACCACGGAAGCGGCGATCAAATCGTTCCAGGGCAACGGCTTCGAGGCGCTCGTCGAGCAGGCACTGGAGGCCGCGGCAAAACGTTCCGCCGAGCTGGCCGAGCAATTGGGCAAATAAGGAGCTGTCGATGAATGCATTGTCCGGCGCCATGATCTTCGTGGTGCAAACCCTGGTCAGCCTGTACCTGGTGATCGTCCTGCTGCGCTTCGTGCTGCAACTGGTCAAGGCCGACTTCTACAACCCCCTGAGCCAGTTCGCGGTGCGCGCCACCCAGCCGCTGCTCAAGCCGCTGCGCCGCATCATCCCCAGCATCGGCGGCCTGGACACCTCGTCCTTGCTGCTGTCGGTGGCCATCCAGGCGCTGTTGATGGCCTTCGTGATGATGTTCGTGCTCTACAGCTACAGCCCGCTGCAACTGGTGATCTGGGCGATCATCGGCGTGACCTCGCTGTTTCTGAAGATCTTCTGGGTGGCGATGATCGTCATGGTGATCGTCTCGTGGGTCGCGCCCAACAGCCACAACCCTGCCGCCGAACTGGCCTACCAGATCAGCGAGCCGGTGCTGGCGCCGTTCCGCAAGCTCATTCCTAACCTGGGCGGGCTGGATATTTCGCCGATCTTCGCCTTCCTGGCGATCCAGGTCATCCAGTCCTACGCCATGCCGGTACTTGCCGAATATGTCGGCATGCCAGAGATCCTCTGGCGCATGATCTGACCCCGGTGTTTCCAGCGGCAAGCCTTTGCTTGCCGCTGGGGATAGCGCTCTTTAGACTTACGCCTCCGTCAAGCGTGAGCAGGGTCGATGTCCACTGTCTTTCCCGAAGATTCCGTTGGTCTGGTAACACCGCAAATTGCCCGGTTCGATGAGCCGCTGGCGTTGGCCTGTGGCCGTTCGCTGGCCAGCTACGAGCTGATCTACGAGACCTATGGCACCCTCAACAGCACCGCCAGCAATGCCGTGCTGATCTGCCATGCGCTCTCCGGCCATCATCATGCCGCAGGCTATCACGCCCCCACCGACCGAAAGCCCGGCTGGTGGGACAGCTGCATCGGCCCCGGCAAGCCGATCGATACCAATCGCTTCTTCGTGGTCAGCCTGAACAACCTCGGCGGCTGCAACGGCAGCACGGGGCCGAGCAGCGTCAACCCAGCCACCGGCAAGCCTTACGGTGCCGACTTCCCGGTCCTGACCGTCGAAGACTGGGTGCACAGCCAGGCGCGGTTCGCCGACCGCCTCGGCATCCAGCAGTGGGCGGCGGTGGTCGGCGGCAGCCTGGGCGGCATGCAGGCCCTGCAATGGACCATCAGCTACCCGGACCGAGTACGCCACTGCGTGGACATCGCCTCGGCGCCCAAGCTCTCGGCACAGAACATCGCCTTCAACGAAGTCGCCCGCCAGGCCATCCTCACCGACCCTGAGTTCCACGGCGGCTCGTTCCAGGACAAGGGCGTGGTGCCCAAGCGCGGCCTGATGCTGGCGCGCATGGTGGGCCACATCACCTACCTGTCCGATGATTCGATGGGCGAGAAATTTGGTCGCGAACTCAAAAGCGACAAGCTCAACTACGACTTCCACAGCGTCGAGTTCCAGGTCGAGAGCTACCTGCGCTATCAGGGCGAGGAGTTCTCCGGGCGCTTCGATGCCAATACCTACCTGCTGATGACCAAGGCGCTGGACTACTTCGACCCGGCCGCCACCCACGGAGGGGACCTGGCGGCGACGCTGGAGCATGTCACGGCGGACTACTGCATCATGTCGTTCACCACCGACTGGCGTTTCTCGCCGGCGCGGTCTCGGGAAATCGTCGATGCCCTGATGGCCGCGCGCAAGAACGTCTGCTACCTGGAGATCGACTCACCTTACGGGCACGATGCCTTCCTGATCCCCACGCCTCGCTACATGCAAGGTTTCGCGAACTACATGAACCGCATCGCCATCTGAGGACAGCATGAGAGCCGACCTGGAAATCATCCACGACTGGATCCCCGCCGGCAGCCGGGTACTCGACCTGGGCTGCGGCAACGGCGAGCTGCTGGCCTCGTTGCGCGATCGCAAGAACGTCACCGGCTACGGGCTGGAGATCGATGCCGACAACATCGCCGCCTGTGTGGCCAAAGGCGTCAACGTCATCGAGCAGGACCTGGACAAAGGCCTGGGCAACTTCGCCAGCAACAGCTTCGACGTGGTGGTCATGACCCAGGCCCTGCAGGCCGTGGAATACCCTGACCGCATTCTGGACGAAATGCTGCGGGTGGGCCGCGAGTGCATCATCACCTTCCCCAACTTCGGCCACTGGCGTTGCCGCTGGTACCTGGCGACCAAGGGCCACATGCCCGTCTCGGACTTCATGCCGTACACCTGGTACAACACGCCAAACATCCACTTCTGTACCTTCGCCGACTTCGAGGACCTGTGCCACGAACGTCGCGCCAAGGTGATCGACCGCCTGGCGGTCGACCGTCTGCACCGTAATGGGTGGGCAGGCCGGCTTTGGCCTAATCTTCTAGGAGAAATCGGTATCTATCGCGTCAGCAGCCGAGGCCTGCAGGAACATCAGGTCGCGGTCTGACCTCGAGCCCATCCCACTGGAGGATCGCACCATGCGTCGCCTTGCACTTTTCTTGATCAGCCTGTGCCTGGCCTTGCCAGTTCTGGCTGCAGACCCCGCCAGGCCGGAACGCAAGGAAGTCTTCGGCGACGTGACGGTCCACTACAGCGCCTTCACCTCAAGCATGCTGCAACCGGATGTGGCCGCGGCCACGGGCCTGACCCGCAGCAAGAATCAAGGCGTGCTCAACATCGCCGTGCTCAAGGCCGGCAAGCCAGGCATGGCGGTGGTCAGTGGCACCGTAAAGGACCTCACCGGGCGTAGCAGCCCGTTGTCGTTCAAGCAGATCACCGACCAGGGCGCGGTCTACTACATCGCCCAGTTCAAGATTGACCAGGCAGAAACCCTGACCTTCGACCTGAACGTCGAAACCGGCGGCGTCAGCCACAAACTCAGCTTCAACCAGGAAGTGTTCCCAGGCGAATGATGAATTTCCAACAGCTCGTATTGGCCAGCCACAACGCCGGCAAACTCAAGGAACTCCAGGCCATGCTCGGCGAGTCCGTGCAACTGCGCTCGATCGGCGAATTCAGCCAGGTCGAGCCGGAGGAGACCGGCCTGTCGTTCGTCGAGAACGCCATCCTCAAGGCACGCAACGCTTCTCGCATCTCCGGCCTGCCGGCCCTGGCCGACGATTCGGGCCTGGCGGTGGACGCTCTTGGCGGCGCACCGGGTATCTACTCGGCGCGCTATGCCGACGGCAAGGGCGATGCGGCGAACAACGCCAAGCTGCTACAAGCACTCCAGGATGTACCCGCCGCAGAGCGCGGCGCGCAGTTCGTCTGTGTGCTGGCCCTGGTGCGTCACGCCGATGACCCGCTGCCGATTCTGTGCGAAGGGTTGTGGCATGGCAGCATCTTGTTCGAGGCCAGCGGCGAGCACGGGTTTGGCTACGACCCGTTGTTCTGGGTCCCGGAGCGCAAGTGCTCCAGCGCCGACCTCAGCCCTGTCGAAAAGAACCAGCTCAGCCACCGCGCCCGCGCCATGGCCCTGCTGCGTCAACGTCTGGGCCTGGCATGACCGAAACGTTGTCCACCCAGCTGCGCCATTGCGGCGCGGCAGGTTTCGCCGCACTCCCACCTCTGGCCTTGTATATCCATATTCCCTGGTGCGTGCGCAAATGCCCTTATTGCGACTTCAATTCCCACGCTGCCGGGCCTGATTTGCCGGAAGAGGCGTACGTCGATGCGCTGCTGACCGACCTGGATCAGGAGATGGCTGCGGTCCAGGGGCGCCCCATCAGCTCGATCTTCTTCGGCGGCGGCACTCCAAGCTTGTTCAGCGCCAAGGCCTTGGGGCGTTTGCTGCGCGGCGTGGAGCAGCGCATCCCGTTCGCCGTCGACATCGAAATTACTCTGGAAGCCAACCCAGGGACCTTCGAGCAAGAGAAATTCAAGGCGTACCGGCAAACCGGCATCAATCGCTTGTCCATCGGCGTACAGAGCTTCCAGCCCGCCAAGCTCCAGGCCCTGGGGCGTATACACAACGGCGACGAGGCGATCCGCGCCGCGGACATGGCACGCGCAGCCGGCTTCGACAACTTCAACATGGACCTCATGCACGGCCTGCCCGACCAGTCCCTGGACGACGCCTTGGCCGACCTGCGCCAGGCCATCGAGTTGGCGCCGACGCACCTGTCCTGGTACCAGCTGACGGTGGAGCCGAACACGGTGTTCTGGAACCAGCCGCCGGAGCTGCCCGAAGACGACATTCTCTGGGACATCCAGGAAGCCGGCCAGGCCCTGATGGCGGCGAACGGCTTCCAGCAGTACGAGGTCTCGGCGTATGCGCAGCCGGGCCGGGCCGCGCGCCACAACCTCAACTATTGGCGTTTCGGCGACTTCATCGGCATCGGTGCCGGGGCCCACGGCAAACTGACCTTTGCCGACGGCCGCATCCTGCGCACCTGGAAGACCCGCCTGCCCAAGGACTACCTGAACCTGGCCAAGCCGTTCAAGGCCGGCGAGAAGCTCCTGCCCGCGCAGGAGTTGCCGTTCGAGTTCCTGATGAACGCCCTGCGCCTGACACAGGGTGTGGAAGCCGAGCTATTCACCCAGCGTACCGGCTTGCCCCTGTCGCAGCTGGCAGAGGCCCGGCGCGAGGCAGAACGAAAGGGCCTTTTGCAGGTCGAACCGGATCGATTGGTGGCCACACCACGCGGCCAGTTGTTCCTCAATGACCTGTTGCAGTATTTCTTGACCTAAGGATGACCCATGGATTTGGTACTTGACCTGCTCGCGACCGTCTCCCGCTGGAGCCGCAGCAACCTGTCGGAGATTTCCCTGGCCTTGGTAGGCTGCATGCTGGTGCTGTTTGGCACCGACATCAAGGGTTGGGTGGAGCAACGCCTGGGCGGCCTGGCCGGCGCCCTGCGCGTCCCCTTCATGGCATTGCTGGTGATGATCGGCAGCGGCGCGGCGTTGATTTACGCAACGCCGTGGGTGGTGAAGGGCTTGGCCCAGTTCAACAACTATGCCCTGGCGCCGGTATTGCTGGTGGTACTGGTATTGATCGGCGTGGTGGCTGATCGCAGGGGCTGATTACGACTCCAGCTGCATACCTACCCCGCAAGAGCTAGATGTGGACGCCATCCCTTCAGGTGTAAGTGTCTTGGGTTGCCTGCGCTGAGCTGGGTACGAGCACATCCATTCCCGTACGTCAGCCTTGGCAACCATGAACGTGCGAATAAAAAACCGCCCCTCTCAAGGCGGTTTTTTGCGCCTGCCGTTTCAGCAGGCGTTCATAGCTCGAAGTACCGATTCAGCCGATCAGTCGACTTTCTCGAACTTCAAATCCCACACCCCATGCCCCAGTCGCTCGCCACGGCGCTCGAACTTGGTGATCGGGCGTTCCTCTGGGCGCGGCACATAAGTCCCGTCGGCGGCCTGGTTGCGGTAGCCCGGGGCGACGCTCATCACCTCCAGCATATGCTCGGCATAGGGCTCCCAGTCGGTAGCCATATGGAACACACCACCCACCTTGAGCTTGCGACGCACGAGCTCAGCGAACTCCGGTTGGACAATACGGCGCTTGTGGTGGCGCGCCTTGTGCCATGGGTCCGGGAAAAACAGCATCAAGCGGTCGAGGCTGTTGTCGGCCACGCAGCGGTTGAGCACTTCGATGGCGTCACAATCATACACACGCAGGTTCTTCAGGCCCTGAGTGAGCACACCGTTGAGCAGTGCGCCGACACCAGGACGGTGTACTTCGACACCGATGAAGTCCTGCTCAGGCGAGGCAGCGGCCATTTCCAGCAGGGAATGGCCCATGCCAAAGCCGATCTCCAGGGTACGCGGCGCCGAGCGCCCGAACACCTGGTCGTAGTCCACCGGGCTATCGGCCAGGGGCAGGATGAACAGCGGACCGCCCTGTTCCAGACCACGCTGCTGGCCTTCAGTCATGCGCCCGGCGCGCATCACGAAGCTCTTGATGCGGCGGTGTGGGCGCTCTTCGCCGTCGGTGGTAATCGGCGTTTCTTGCGATTCAGTCATCAGAGGCTCTTACTTGATCAGACCTTCCAGCGGCGACGAGGCGCTGGCATAGAGTTTCTTCGGCATGCGCCCGGCCAGGTAGGCCATGCGACCGGCGACGATTGCGTGCTTCATGGCTTCGGCCATCAGCACCGGTTGCTGGGCATGAGCGATGGCCGAGTTCATCAGCACTGCCTCACATCCCATTTCCATGGCGATGGTCGCGTCAGAGGCCGTACCCACGCCCGCATCGACCAGCACCGGTACCTTGGACTCTTCCAGGATGATTTGCAGGTTGTAGGGGTTGCAGATACCCAGGCCAGTGCCGATCAGACCTGCCAGCGGCATCACCGCGATGCAGCCGGCTTCAGCCAACTGGCGGGCGATGATCGGATCGTCGCTGGTGTAGACCATCACGTCGAAACCGTCCTTGACCAGCACTTCGGCGGCCTTGAGGGTCTCGATCACGTTGGGGAACAAGGTTTTCTGGTCGGCCAGGACTTCCAGCTTCACCAGATTGTGGCCATCGAGCAGTTCTCGGGCCAGGCGGCAGGTGCGCACTGCCTCGACCGCGTCGTAGCAACCGGCGGTGTTCGGCAGGATGGTGTAGCGATCGGGAGGCAGCACGTCGAGCAGGTTCGGCTCGCCCGGGTTCTGGCCGATGTTGGTACGGCGCACAGCAACGGTGACGATTTCGGCACCCGAGGCCTCGATGGCCAGGCGGGTTTCTTCCATGTCACGGTACTTGCCGGTGCCAACCAGCAGACGCGACTGGAAAGTGCGCCCGGCCAGGGTGAAGGGCTTGTCGCTACGAACGTTGCTCATCGTGGATCCTCGGGAAAAGGTTACGGGACTTGCAGGTGAATCACCGGGCGGATCAGCCGCCACCGATGGCATGGACCACTTCGACCTGGTCGCCTTCACTGAGCCGCGTGCTTTCGTGCTGGCTACGCGGGACGATATCCAGGTTCAGTTCCACCGCCACTCGGCGACCAGCGAGCTCCAGCCGGCCCAGCAGGGCAGCGACGCTCTCGCCATCGGGCAATTCGTAAGGTTCACCGTTCAGTTGAATGCGCATGCGCACGGCCACCATTGTGCTTTGGGGGTCGGCATTCTAGCCCTGATCCGCACTTCAACCCAAGGCCAGCCAACGCCATTAGTCGCGATTGTGGACCACTTGGTCAGCTCAGGCGCCAGGCTGCCAGACCCAGGCACAACCAACCGGCCAGAAAGCACAGCCCGCCGATGGGTGTGATGATGCCAAGCTTGCCCAGGCCACTGAGGGTCAGAACGTACAAACTACCGGAGAACAGCAAGATTCCGACAGCGAACAGGCCACCGGCCCAGCCAATTAACCGACCCGGCAGGTGCACAGACAGCAGCGCGACGCCGAACAGCGCCAAGGCATGCACCAACTGGTAGGTCACGCCGGTGTGAAAGATCGCCAGGTAGTCGGCCGTCAGGCGGTTCTTCAGGCCGTGGGCGGCGAAGGCGCCCAAACCGACCCCGGTGAAGCCGAAGAAAGCGGCGAGCATCAGGAAGCTGCGAAGCATGGGACGACTCCTCGAAAGGGGTCTGTATAATGGCCCGTTCCAACGGTCCGGCCAAGCCATCACCATGCTGTCATCCCTAATCCATCGCCTCGCCCGCGCCCTGCTCTGGTTCGCCGCCGGCAGCATCGTCGTGGTGCTGGCCCTGCGCTGGATACCGCCACCGGGCACGGCGCTGATGGTCGAGCGCAAGGTGCAATCCTGGATCAACGGCGAGCCGATCGACTTGCAACGTGAATGGACGCCGTGGGAGCGGATCTCCGACGACCTCAAAGTCGCGGTCATTGCTGGCGAGGACCAGAAGTTCGCCAGCCATTGGGGCTTCGACCTACCGGCGATCCAGGCTGCACTGGCCTACAACGAACGCGGCGGCAAGATCCGGGGGGCCAGCACCCTGACCCAGCAGGTCGCCAAGAACCTGTTCCTCTGGTCCGGTCGCAGCTGGCTGCGCAAGGGCCTGGAGGCCTGGTTCACCGGGTTGATCGAGCTGTTCTGGTCGAAGGAGCGGATTCTCGAGGTCTATTTGAACAGCGCCGAATGGGGCAAGGGTGTGTTCGGGGCGCAAGCCGCCGCCCGCTACCACTTTGGCGTCGATGCCAGCCGTCTTTCCCGCCAGCAGGCCGCTCAACTGGCCGCCGTACTGCCCAGTCCGCTGAAATGGAGCGCCAGCCGGCCCAGCGCCTATGTCGCCAGCCGCGCTGGGTGGATTCGCCGGCAGATGAGCCAGCTAGGTGGGCCGAGCTACTTGATGCAACTACGTCCTTGAGTTTCCACAACGAGGACAGCTGCCCCTTTCATGAAGCCAAAAGAAAAGCCGCTTGCCCAAAGGCAAGCGGCTTTTCGTGTATGGCCAGGTCTTGATCAGATAGTGATCAGCGCCTTGACCTTGTTCATTGCGTTCTTTTCCAGCTGGCGAATCCGCTCGGCCGAAACACTGTATTTGTCCGCCAACTCATGCAGCGTTGCCTTTTCCTCGGCGAGCCAACGCTGATAGAGGATGTCACGGCTGCGCTCATCAAGACCCTGCAACGCAACGTGCAGGTTGCTGGTGGAGTTGTCGCTCCAGTCTGCGTCTTCCAGCTGTACGGCCGGGTCGTAGCGGTGATCTTCCAGATAATGCGCGGGCGACTGGAAGGCGCTGTCGTCGTCAGCTTCGGCCGCCGGGTCGAAAGCCATGTCCTGGCCACTCAAGCGGCTCTCCATCTCGCGCACTTCACGGGGTTCGACCCCCAGGCTCTCGGCCACGCGATGGACTTCTTCATTGTTCAGCCAGGCCAGACGCTTCTTCTGGCTGCGCAGGTTGAAGAACAGCTTGCGCTGGGCCTTGGTGGTGGCCACCTTGACGATGCGCCAGTTGCGTAGAATGAACTCATGGATCTCGGCCTTGATCCAGTGCACCGCAAAGGACACCAGACGCACGCCCATTTCCGGGTTGAAACGCTTTACCGCCTTCATCAGGCCAACATTGCCTTCCTGGATCAGGTCGGCTTGGGCCAGCCCGTAGCCAGCATAGCTGCGAGCGATATGTACGACGAAACGCAGGTGGGCCATCACCATTTGCCGAGCGGCCTCAAGATCCTGCTCGTAGTAGAGACGCTCGGCCAGTTCACGCTCCTGCTCGGCCGTCAGCAGGGGAATGCTGTTGACCGTGTGCACATAGGCTTCCAGGTTTGCACCGGGAACCAGGGCATATGCAGGTTGCAACGAATTGGTCATTCAAGAACCTCCGACTTACTAAACTCGCGCCTTGTGGGCACTGCCAACATTGACCGGAAACCACGAAACAAGTTCCCAGAACGGTAGAAAAGTCAATGCTGGCGTAAAAACATTATCGTGGTGCCAGCTCGTTCAGGTGACGAGCGACCGCGATCCACGCACCGATATACCCCAACAGTACAGCACCGATCAAGAGCGAAAGTCCATCAGACCCTGGCACACCTGCCAGGGCGAAGTCGCTCCCGTACAGCCCGGAAAGGTCCACGACCGCATCGTTGAGCCAGTCCAGCGAGAACGCCAGGATCCCCCACGCCAACACGCCGGCACCCAGGCCGTAGAGCGCGCCCATGTAGAGGAAGGGCCGGCGCACATAGCTGTCGGTACCGCCCACCAGCTTGATCACTTCGATCTCGATGCGGCGGTTCTCGATATGTAGACGAATTGTGTTACCGATTACTAACAGCAGGGCCGAAATCAGCAAAACAGCCAAGCCGAAGACGAATCGATCGCCCAACTTGAGGATCGCCGCCAGGCGCTCGACCCAGACCAGATCCAGCTGCGCCACTTCGACTCGCGGCAGTTCCGATAGCCGTTGGCGCAGGGCTTCCAGGGCCGGCTTGTCGACCTCTGTCGGCGTCACCACCACAACGCCAGGCAGCGGGTTTTCCGGCAGTTCGCGCAGGGCCTCGCCCAAACCGGACTGCTGCTGGAATTCCTCCAGCGCCTGCTCGCGGCTGACGTACTGGGCATCGGCCACACCGGGCATGCCTTTGATCTCGTCGCGCAGCGCTTCACCTTCACGGCTGCCGGCATCGAGCTTGAGGTACAAGGAAATCTGCGCGGCGCGCTGCCAGGAGCCGCCGAGCTTCTCGACGTTCTTGAGCAGCAACGACAACCCCATGGGCATGCTCAGGGCCACAGCCATCACCAGGCAGGTGAAGAAACTGCCGATCGGCTGCTTGCCCAGGCGGCGCAAGCTGTCGATCAGGCTGGCGCGGTGGCTCTCCAGCCAGGCGTGCAGCAGGCTGCGAAAGTCCGGGCCATCGTCATCGTGGCCGCCGCGCTGCTTGGATGGCTGCGGATCGGCAGCCTTCGGCGCGACACGCTCGGATACCTTAGGCGTACGTGTAGTGGTCATTGCCCGGCCTCCCCATCGCCGATCAGACGACCGCGCTGCAGAGTCAGCATGCGGTGCCGCATGCGCGCGATCAGCGCCAGGTCGTGACTGGCAATCAATACGGTGGTCCCCAAGCGGTTGATGTCCTCGAACACGCCCATGATTTCCGCGGCCAGGCGCGGGTCCAGGTTACCGGTGGGTTCGTCTGCCAGCAGCAAGGCCGGCTGATGAACGATGGCGCGGGCGATACCCACCCGCTGTTGCTGACCCGTGGAGAGATCGGCCGGGAACAGCTCGCCCTTGTCGCTCAGGGACACACGCTCCAGGGCCGAGTCCACGCGCTTGGCGATCTCGGGTTTGGACAGCCCGAGAATCTGCAGCGGCAGGGCGATGTTGTTGAAGACGGTGCGATCGAACAGCAGTTGGTGGTTCTGGAACACCACGCCGATCTGCCGGCGCAGGAACGGGATCTGCGCATTGCTGATCTGCCCCAGGTCCTGCCCAGCCAACAGCAGCTTGCCGCTGGTCGGACGCTCCATGGCCAGCAGCAAGCGCAGCAAGGTGCTCTTGCCCGCGCCCGAGTGCCCGGTGACGAACAGGAACTCGCCCCGGCGCGCCCGGAAGCTCAGCTCATGCAAGCCGACATGGCCATTGGGATAGCGCTTGGCAACCTGTTCGAATCGGATCATGGGTGCTCCCGCTCGGCAAACAGGGCTTTGACGAACGGCTCGGCCTCGAAGGTGCGCAGGTCATCGATGCCCTCGCCGACACCGATGAAGCGGATCGGCAGGTTGAATTGCTTGGCCAGGGCGAAGATCACCCCGCCCTTGGCGGTGCCGTCCAGCTTGGTCAGGGCGAGGCCTGTCAGCTCGACGCTCTGGTTGAAGTACTTGGCTTGGCTGATGGCGTTCTGGCCGGTGCCGGCATCGAGCACCAGCAGCACCTCGTGGGGCGCCTCGGCGTCGAGCTTGCCGATGACCCGACGGACCTTCTTGAGCTCTTCCATCAGGTTGTCCTTGGTGTGCAGGCGACCGGCGGTATCGGCGATCAGTACATCGACGCCCCGTGCCTTGGCGGCCTGCACGGCGTCGAAGATCACCGAGGCGGAATCCGCACCGGTGTGCTGGGCGATGACCGGAATCTGGTTGCGCTCGCCCCACACCTGCAACTGCTCCACCGCTGCTGCGCGGAAGGTATCGCCAGCGGCCAGCATGACCTTCTTGCCTTCGAGTTGCAGTTTCTTGGCCAGCTTGCCGATGGTGGTGGTCTTGCCGGCGCCGTTGACGCCCACGACCAGGATCACGTACGGCTTGTTCTGGACCTGGACTTTCAGCGGTTGCTCGACCGGGCGCAGCAGGGCAGCCAGTTCTTCCTGCAGCGACTTGTACAGGGCATCGGCGTCGGCCAACTGCTTGCGAGCGACCTTCTGCGTCAGGTTCTGGACGATGACCGACGTGGCTTCGACGCCAACGTCGGCGGTCAGCAGACGGGTCTCGATCTCGTCGAGCAGGTCGTCGTCGATGGCCTTCTTGCCCAGGAACAGGCTGGCCATGCCTTCGCCGATGCTGGCGCTGGTCTTGGACAGGCCCTGCTTGAGGCGGGCGAAGAAGCCGGGCTTGGCGGGTTCGGCGACGGCCGGCGCGGGAGCCTCGGCCGGCTCGGGTGCGGGGTCACGCAGTGTCGGTGCTGGCTCGACGGGTGCCTTGGGCGCCTCGGGAGTGGCCACCGGGGCCACCTCGACCACTGGACGCTCAGGTATGACCGGCGGGGCCTTGGGCTCCAGATCCGGGACCAAAGCCACGGGCTCCTCAGCCACCGGCAGCACCAAATTGCTCACCGGCGCTGCAGGCGCGACCACTGGCGGCACAGCCTGTACAGGCGTCGAGGCGACCGGCTCCGGAGCAGGCGCCTGCAGCGGCATGGACGCGATCGGCTCAGGCTGCGGGGCCTGCAATGGCTCGGACGCGACCGGCTCTGGGGTCGGCGCTGCAATGACCGGGGCCACCGGCTCGGCCGGAACAACCTCGGGCTGCTCTACGGGGGCCTGTGGCGCGACCGGTTCTACGGTTTGCGGTTCAGGGGTTTGCGGCTGTTCGGCGACAGGTTGCTGCGGCTTCTTGCGAAACCAGCTGAACAGGCCTTTCTTTTCGCCAGCCTCGGCCGGCGCTTTTTTGTCGTCGTTGGAACCAAACATGGAAGACGGCTATCTCAGGGTAGCGATGGGCCATCAGCGGCGCATCGGGAATTCTCTAAACGCAGAACAGACTATTTTGAATCCGGCTGGTTCATGCGCAATATTTTGTCGTCAGGCCCGCAGGCCAGAACGGCGACAGGCATGGTCGCCAGGCAACCGGATCAGTATCCTAGCACCTCCTGGCCCGCCGACGCTAAACCCTGCGGGCCGCCGTACAGGTTATCCAACGTATGAATGCTCTAGCCCGCCGCGCCGCTGGCCTGTTGCTCAGCACGCTCTGCCTGCCGCTCGCGGCCCTTGCCGCCGATCCGCAACCCACCCACGAGTTCATCCTCGACAACGGCCTGAAAGTGGTCGTGCGCGAAGACCATCGCGCACCGGTGGTGGTCTCGCAGATCTGGTACAAGGTCGGCTCCAGCTATGAGACGCCAGGCCAGACCGGCCTGTCCCATGCCCTCGAACACATGATGTTCAAGGGCAGTGCCAAGATAGGTCCGGGCGAAGCTTCGCGCATCCTGCGCGACTTGGGCGCAGAGGAAAACGCCTTCACCAGCGACGACTACACCGCCTACTACCAAGTGCTGGCCCGCGACCGCCTGCCGGTGGCCCTGGAGCTCGAAGCCGACCGCCTGGCGAGCCTGCGTTTGCCAGCCGATGAGTTCAGCCGCGAAATCGAAGTCATCAAGGAAGAGCGCCGCCTGCGCACGGACGACCAGCCCAATGCCAAGGCCTACGAGCTGTTTCGTGCGATGGCTTATCCGGCCAGTGGCTATCACACACCGACTATCGGCTGGATGGCCGACCTCGAGCGCATGAAGGTCGAGGAGCTGCGCCACTGGTATGAATCCTGGTACGCACCGAACAATGCCACGCTGGTAGTCGTCGGCGATGTCACCCTCGACGAGGTCAAGGGCTTGGCGCAGAAGTACTTCGGCGCAATCCCCAAACGAGCCGTTCCTCCCGCCAAGCTGCCTCTGGAACTGGCCAAGCCCGGCCTGCGCCAGTTGACCTTGCATGTACGCACCCAGTTGCCAAGCCTGATCTACGGCTTCAACGTGCCCAGCCTGGCCACCGCCAAGGATGCACGCGCGGTCAATGCCCTGCGACTGATCTCGGCCCTGCTCGATGGCGGCTACAGCGCGCGCATGCCGTCACGCCTTGAGCGTGGCCAGGAACTGGTGGCCGGCGCCTCGTCGGGCTACAACGCCTTCACCCGCGGTGACAGCCTGTTCATGATCTCGGCCACGCCGAACGTGCAGAAGCAGAAAACCCTGGCCGACGTCGAGAAAGGCATCTGGCAACTGCTCGACGAACTCAAGACCACCCCGCCCACCGCCGAGGAGCTCGAACGCGTGCGCGCACAGGTGATCGCCGGGCTGGTCTACGACCGCGACTCCATCAGCAGCCAGGCCACCACCATCGGCCAGCTGGAGACCGTGGGCCTGTCCTGGAAGCTGATCGACAGCGAGCTGGACGAGCTCAAGCGCGTGACCCCGCAGGACATCCAGGACGCCGCACGCACCTATTTCACCCGCGAACGCCTGAGCGTTGCCCATGTACTGCCCGAGGAGTCCGCTCATGAGTGATCGCAGCGCCCCCCGCTACACCTTGTTCGGCCTCGGGGTCATCACCCTGGTCGTGGCCCTGGCCCTCGTGCTGGCCCGCCCGGCCCAGTCGGACAACGCCGCAAAGGCCCAGGACACGGCGGCGCGCCCGGCCAATACGTTGCAGTCGCTGGCCGAGCTGGACGGCAAGGCGCCCAGTCGGCGCCAACTGAACATCCAGAGCTGGAGCACCGCCGAGGGCGCGCGGGTGCTGTTCGTCGAAGCGCGTGAACTGCCGATGTTCGACCTGCGCCTGACCTTCGCGGCCGGCAGCAGCCAGGACGGCGATGTGCCAGGCCTGGCGACCCTGACCAACGCCATGCTCAACGAAGGTGTGGCCGGCAAGGACGTGACCGCCATCGCCCAAGGCTTCGAAGGCCTGGGGGCGGACTTTGGCAACGGCTCCTACCGCGACATGGCCGTGGCCACCCTGCGCAGCCTGAGCACCCCGGACAAGCGCGAGCCAGCCCTGAAGCTGTTCGCCGAAGTGGTGGGCAAGCCGACATTCCCGGATGACGCCCTCAAGCGCATCAAGAACCAGCTGCTGGCCGGCTTCGAGTACGAAAAGCAGAACCCGGGCAAGATCGCCGGCAAGGCCCTGTTCAACCAGCTCTACGGCAACCACCCTTACGCCCATCCCAGCGATGGCAGTGCCGAAAGCATCCCTGGCATTAGCCTGGCGCAGCTGCGGGCGTTCCACGCCAAGGCCTATGCTGCCGGCAATGCCGTGATCGCCCTGGTCGGCGACCTGAGCCGGGCCGAGGCCGAAGCCATCGCCGCCCAGGTCTCCCGCGCGCTGCCCAAGGGGCCGGCGCTGGCCAAGCCTGCTCAGCCGGCCGAACCCAAGCCTGGCCTGACCCACATCGACTTCCCGTCCAAGCAGACCCACCTGATGCTGGCGCAGTTGGGCATCGACCGCCAGGACCCGGACTGGCCGGCGCTGTCCCTGGGCAACCAGATCCTCGGCGGCGGCGCTTTCGGCACACGACTGATGAGCGAAGTTCGCGAGAAACGCGGCCTGACCTACGGCGTGTACTCGGCCTTCAGCCCCATGCAGGTGCGCGGACCGTTCATGATCAATCTGCAGACTCGCGCCGAACTGAGCGAAGGCACGCTCAAGCTGGTCCAGGACATCCTCGCCGATTACCTCAAGACCGGCCCCACCCAGCAAGAGCTGGACGATGCCAAGCGCGAACTGGCCGGCAGCTTCCCGCTGTCGAATGCCAGCAACTCGAGCATCGTCGGCCAATTGGGCGCCATCGGTTTCTACAACCTGCCGCTGACCTGGCTCGAGGACTTCATGCAGCAGTCCCAGGCCTTGACCGTCGAGCAGGTCAAGGCCGCCATGAACAAGCACCTGGCGGCGGACAAGCTGGTGATCGTCACCGTCGGCCCGACCGTGGCGCAGAAACCGCTGCCGCCGCCCACTGACAAACCCGCCGAGCAGCCGCTCGGCATACCGGAGCATTAATGGCCAAGCCATCGACCCCTGCCCGTCCGGGCCAGGCCCAGAGCAAGGGCCCAGGACACTTGCGCATCATCGCCGGCGAATGGCGCAGCCGCCGCCTGACGGTCCCGGAAGGTGAAGGCCTGCGGCCGACACCAGACCGGGTCCGCGAAACCCTGTTCAACTGGTTGGCGCCCTATATCGAGGGTGCCCTGGTGCTGGATGCCTTCACTGGCAGCGGCGCCCTGGTACTGGAGGCCCTGTCGCGGGGAGCCAAGGATGCCGTCGCCCTCGACAGCAACCCAGCGGCCATCGCCAACCTCAAGGACAACCTGGAAGTGCTGCGCTGCCCGCGTGGCCAGATCCTGCAGACCGATGCCCTGCGCTACCTGCAAGGCCCGGCCAAACAACAGTTCGACGTGGTGTTCCTGGATCCGCCCTTCCACCAGGACCTGCTGGCCGACACCTGCAACCTGCTGGAAGACCGCCAGTGGCTGAGCGAAAGCGCCTGGGTCTACACCGAGAGCGAAGCGGCGCCTTCCACCTTGCAGATGCCCGGCAACTGGCGCTTGCACCGGGAGAAAAAGACCGGGCAGGTGCATTACGCGCTCTGGCAACGGGGCTGAATCGACGGTCTGCCTACTTATGTAACGCAGATGGACCTTTTCTATCGCTGAAGCTGCTCCGGCTTATCGCCCATGAGGAGCACTTCAGCGATGATTTCTTCCCCAACTCCTAATCAGGCCCACACAGGTTGCGTCAGTCTCGACGTACTGGCATCAGCCAAGCTCGCCCCTTTGCATCATTTCAGGCTGGACAACGGCCTCTCGGTCTACCTGCATGAAGATCACAGCGCCCCACTGACAGCCGTCCAGTTGTGGTACCACGTCGGCTCAAGCCACGAGCCACCAGGGCATTCGAACCTGTCGCACCTGCTCGAGCACCTGATTTTCCAGGGCAGCAGTAAACTCCCGGCTGGGCAGTACTCCCGATTGATCGCCCGCCTGGGCGGTGTGGCCAATGCCACCACCCATGACGACGCCACTTCGTTCGAGATGATCTTGCCTGCCTCCCGGCTGCCTGTTGCTCTGGAACTCATGGCCGATGCCATGAAGAACGCCACACTGGACCCGGCTGCATTCGAACAGGAAGTCAAAGCCGTTGCCGACGAACGCCGCTTCAGAGTGGACAATTCGCCGATCCAGCTGGCATTTGAACAGCACCGAATGCTCGCACACGGGGACAACGCCTATGCCATGCCCAGCTTCGGATATTCGATCGACCTCGAAGAGATGAGCCTGGCATCGGTACGGACGTGGTATCAGACGTGGTATCAACCGAACAACGCGACCTTGGTGGTCGCGGGTGCGGTCGATCCCCAAGTCCTGCGTCACCAGGTAGAGACTTACTTCGCGGCCCTGCCACCCGCCCCCCTTGATGACAAACCCGCTCCTCGGCACAGAGGCGTGCTTGCCGAACGCAGCCAGACGCTCGTTCAGCCCACGCTGGTGGATGGCCTGTTCATGTCGTTCAACGTCCCGAGCCAGGCCACAGCCCCTTCTCAGGAAACCGTCCTGGCGCTGCGCTTGCTCTGCCAAGTTCTGGGCACTGGCTACAGTGCCCGGCTGTACAGCCAACTGGTGCGTGACAAACGCCTCCTCAAATACGCTCAACTCTCCTATGACCACCACGTGCGGGGCGACACCCTGATGACGCTCTCGAGCGCCACGGTCCCTGACAGGGCCACGGTCCAGCAGGCGGCTGCCGAGGTATGGCAACTGATCGACACGCTTCGAACCGCAGCACTACCAGAAGCAGAGCTCGAGGGTGCAAAGCTGCGCCTGCTGGCCAGGCAGTTCTACGAGCGCGACGACCTCGCGCACCAGGCGACGCTCATTGGCCATGCGGCCGCGGCCGGCCTGGATCCGGCGCTACACGATGAAGCGCCACGAATCATCCGCGACCTCACCAGCGCCACCCTGCAACGTGTCGCCAGTGAATACCTGAGCCGAGAGCGGCTGACGACAACCTATCTGCAGCAAGGAGTGCCAGCATGAACGATCTCTCTTCCCCCGCGGCGAACGCCGAAACCTGCAACCCTCTTGCACCGGACAACCTCTCCCTGACGCTGGCCAACCTCGCATCGGCGCAGGCCCTCGACCTTAACCCGTTCCCGCTCGTGAAGCACGACGTACAGCATTGGCGGACAAAAGAAGGCACTCGCGTACGTTTTCTGGCTTCCCAGGAACGGCCGATGTTCGACCTGGTGTTGCGCTTCAAGGCTGGCAGCGCCCTGGACGGCGATACGCCCGGTCTGGCAGCCCTGGCCCTGTACGCGCTGGACCAAGGCACTGCCGAGCTCAACGCCACCCAATTCACCGAGCGACTGGAAGGTCTGGGCGCGATCATGAACCGGCAGGTGACCCAAGACTGCGCGATCGTCACGCTGCGCAGCCTTAACACGCCGGACCTGCTCACTTGCGCCTTGCGCTTGATCACCGAGATGGTCGCCCGGCCTGCCTTGCGCCCAGAAGATGTCGCCAAGATCAGCGCGCGCCTTGTCGGTGCACAGCAAAGCAGCCTGCAGCCTCTGCATGCACGGTTGTCCGACGCCACGATGGAGCAATTGCTCGCAGGTCATCCCTATGCCACCCCGCTGGCCGGAACACTCGATGGCCTGGGCTCCCTGACACCAGACGATGTACGCGCCTTCCATCGACAAGCCTACTCCGCCAACAATCTCGACATCGGCCTGGTTGGCGATCTGTCCCGTGAAGAGGCCCAAGCGCTGGTAAACGATCTTGTCCAGGCACTGCCGCAGCAATGGGCCGCCGTGCCCCCGCCAGCGCTGCCAATGCCTGCCGCTGGCCCCCTGCATCTTGAGCGTCCAGGCGCCAGCTCTCAGGTGCTGCTGACACTCCCGCTGCATGCCTGGCCACAGGACGAGGACTACCCAGCCCTGCTAATGGCCACTGAAATCCTGGGAGCGGGGTTCGAGTCCCGATTGACCGCCGAGCTGCGCACACGTCGCGCGCTGACCTACAGCATCTATGCTGTATTAGAACCGATGGATGCGGGATGCCTGTGGCAGGTGAGCTGGGATATCGCACCTGAATACCGGGATGCCTCCAGGGACCTGGTATCGAACGTGCTTGAATGCTTCATCGCCTATGGGCCCACCCAGGCCGAGTGCGACCTGGCCCTGAACCAGCTGGCGGGCAAGCTGATGCGTGGCATGGCCGACAATGCGGTGCTGGCAAACGGGTTGGCAGCATTCAGCCATCAGGGGCTGCCAGCCAATCATCTGGCGAGCTACCAGGAGAAACTCGCAGCCTTGACACCCGAGGGCATTCGACAAGCCGCTCGGGGCTGGCTCGATATAAAAAAGGCTTTCTTCGCCACCCTTGGCCCTGCCGTCGATCAGCAGCCGTTGCCCGAGCCACCGACCATAGGCGTATAGGGCAACCCCTGAAGAGGCGCTTCATGGCAAGCTAGGCGAGCACATGACGAGTTGTCCAGCATGCCAAGTCCTATCGCCCAGTTCACGCCCGCCATCGGCCTCTCCAATCCGCATCTGCAAACCTTGTGGGGCCCGCTCTGGCGTAAAACGCCCGAGTTGCATCGCACCCGCGAGCGAATGTGGCTTTCCGACGGAGATTTTCTCGACCTCGACTGGCTTGGCCCCAATCAGGTCAACGCACCCGTGGTCCTGGTGCTCCATGGCCTGACCGGCTCGTCCCACTCGCCCTATGTCAAAGGCCTGCAGCAGGCCCTGCAGGCCCATAGCTGGGCCAGTGTCGCAGTGAACTGGCGAGGCTGCTCGGGCGAGCCCAACCTATTGACGCGCAGCTACCACTCCGGCGCCAGCGAGGACCTGGCCGAGACCATCCGTCACTTGCGTGTCCAGCGACCATTGGCACCGCTCTATGCGGTGGGGTATTCGCTGGGCGGCAATGTGTTGCTCAAGTATTTGGGGGAAAGCGGCTTGGCCAGCCAACTGCAAGCGGCGGTCGCAGTATCGGTACCGTTTCGCCTGGACCAAAGCGCCGACCGTATTGGGATGGGTTTCTCGAAGGTCTACCAAGCGCATTTCATGCGCGAATTGCTGGCCTATGTGCAACGAAAACAGCGGCACTTTCGCGATAACGGCCATGTGGAGCGGCTGGCCGAACTGGAACGACTCGGGTCATTGCGCAACCTACGCAACTTCTGGGACTTCGACGGCAAGGTCACCGCGCCCCTGAACGGCTTCAGCGATGCCTACGACTACTACCGGCGCTCGTCGAGTCGCTACTACCTCGGCGAAAACCGCACCCCGACGCTGATCATCCAGTCCAGCGACGACCCTTTCGTCTTCGACCACAGCCTGCCGACTGCGAGTGAACTGGCGCGCGACACGCATCTGGAACTGCACAGCAGAGGCGGCCACGTGGGCTTTGTGGAAGGGAGCCTGCGCAATCCCGGGTATTACCTGGAGCGCAGGATTCCGCAGTGGTTGGTGCAGGGGGCTTGATCGTCGAAGGGATTGGCCTGTATCACGCCCCCGCTTTCCTCAGGTGGCGTCAATCACCGGTTGCCACACCGTGGCCAGGGTCGTTGATCCACTCGCTCCACGACCCGGCGTAGAGTCTGCCTAGCGGGTACCCCGCCAATGCCAGGGCGAACAAGTTGTGGCAGGCGGTCACGCCCGATCCGCAGTAGGCCACCACCTGTTCTGGCGCCCGCCCTGCCAGTTTCTGGGCAAAACGCTGCTTGAGCTGTTCGGCCGGCAAAAAGTGCCCATCCGGCCCCAAGTTGTCGGTGAAGGCCGCGCACTGAGCCCCGGGAATATGCCCGGCCACTGGGTCGATCGGCTCGACCTCACCGCGAAAACGCGGCAGGCCACGGGCATCGATCAGGGTCATTTCTGGATTGCCCAACCCCTTGGCCAGATGCTCGGCGTCGATCACCAGTTTCATGTCCGGCGCACCGGTGAAGGTGCCCTCACGCTTGGCCGGAGGGTCCAGGCTCAGCGGCTGATGCGCGGCGTGCCAGGCCTTCAGGCCTCCGTCGAGAATCGACACCCCCTCGCGCTTGCCCAGCCAGGCCAGCAGCCACCAGGCGCGAGCAGCGAAGGCGCCCGGGCCGTCGTCGTAAAGCACCACCTGACTGTCGTTGTCCATCCCCCACTCACGCAGGCGCTCGACCAGCCGTTGCGGATCCGGCAACGGATGACGGCCCGTCACGCCCTTGACCACCGGCCCGCTCAGGTCTCGCTCCAGATCCGCGAAGTGCGCGCTGGCGATATGCCCGAGGGCGTAGCTGCGTTGGCCGTAGTCCACATCTTCCAGGGCAAAGCGACAGTCGAGGATCACCAACCCAGGCGCGCCCAGGCGCTCGGCCAGCTGCGTTGGGGTGATCAATTGCGCAAGAGCCATGACAATCTCCTGATCGATAGCACGAAAGCCCGGGGTCACTGCTCCAGGGCCTGGTTGAACGGAACGTGGAACTCCTCGCAGAGGGCATCCACGGCGGCACGCGCGCTGGCAGTGACGAAGCCCAGTTCGAGCACCAGCACCTGGTAGACACCACGCTTGAAGGCTTCTTCTCCCAGATGCGCGGAATGTTCGCGTGTAGTACTGAGAAAACGTACCCAGGATGTCAGCACGATCCAGGCATTGATGGTCAACGATTCGACCTGCGCGGCATCCATCGCAAGAATGCCAGCATCGACGAAACCCCGGTAGATCGCCTGGCCCTGCTGCAGGCAACGCTGGGAAAAACGGCGGTAACGGGCAGCCAGTTCCGGGTCGCTGTCGAGCAGGTGCTCGAGGTCCCGGTGCAGGAATCGGTAGTTCCACATGGCCGCCAGCAAGGCCTTGAGGTAGAAACGTTTGTCCTCGACCGTGGCGACACGCCCTTGTGGCGGACGCAGGAAGCTGTCCACCAGCTCTTCGTATTGGTTGAAGAGCACGGCGATGATCGCCTGCTTGTTGGGGAAGTGGTAGTAGAGGTTGCCGGGCGAAATTTCCATGTGCGCGGCGATGTGGTTGGTGCTGACGCTACGTTCGCCCTGTTGGTTGAACAGCTCCAGGCTGTTCTGCACGATGCGCTCGCGAGTCTTCATGCGCGGGGCCATGCTCAGCTCCAGGTTCGTTGATGGTTCATCTTACGGCGTATCGACCAGGCAATGCACGGTGATGCGGGCGCGGGGGTCCGTGGGAACGGGTTTACCTGCGAAAAGTCCGGCAGGGTGGACGGCAGGCAGACGAGTCCGCGCTGTCGGTAAATTTTCAAGACGGCACACCTTAATTGAATGTCCAGGCAACGGATTAGAGTATATGCTCTAGCCATCGAGCACCCCAGCGGAGCAGCCATGACCTCGCCGATCACTCAGCTTCCAGTGCATTCCGACCTCGACCTGCCCGCGTTGTTCGACGCCCAACGCCAAGCCTTCGCAAACAATCCCATGCCGCCGGCGGCCCAACGCCGGCAATGGCTCAGGAGCCTGCGCGAAGCGCTGCTGCAAGACCAGCAATCGCTGATCGAGGCGATCGACCGAGACTTCGATGGCCGCAGCGCCGACGAAACCCTGCTCGCCGAGCTGATGCCGTCGATCCAGGGCCTGCGCCACGCCGAGCGTCACCTGCAACGCTGGATGAAACCTTCGCGGCGTACGGTCGGCCTGGCCTTCCAGCCGGCCAGCGCCCAGGTGCTCTATCAGCCACTGGGCGTGGTCGGGGTCATCGTGCCGTGGAACTACCCCTTGTTACTGGCGATCGGGCCGTTGACCTGCGCCCTGGCCGCCGGCAACCGGGTGATGCTCAAGCTCAGCGAGGCCTCACCGGCCAGCGGGCAGGCTCTCAAGACCCTGCTCGAGCGCGTGTTCCCGGCGGACCTGGTCAGCGTCGTGCTCGGCGAGGTCGAAGTCGGCCAGGCCTTCGCGCGCCTGCCTTTCGACCACCTGCTGTTCACCGGGTCCACCCGCGTGGGCCGACAAGTCATGCTGGCCGCCGCCCCCAACCTCACCCCGGTGACCCTGGAACTGGGCGGCAAGTCGCCCGCCATTGTCTCCCCCAGCGTGCCGCTGGAAACCGCCGCCGAGCGCATCGCTTTCGGTAAAGGCCTCAATGCCGGCCAGACCTGCGTCGCCCCTGACTATGTGCTGGTTCCTCGCGAGCGCCTCGACGCCTTCGCCGAAGCCTACCAACGCGCCATGCGCCGCCTGTACCCGCGCATCGCCGACAACCCCGACTACAGCGCCATCATCAACTCCCGGCAACTGCAACGCCTGGAGCGGCTGCTCACCGATGCCCGCGACAAGGGCGCCCGGGTGCTCGACCTGTATGCCGATGAGCCCCGCCAGGGTCGTCGCCTGCCCCCTCACGTGCTGATGGCGGTGAATGACGACATGCAGGTGATGCAGGACGAGATCTTCGGCCCCTTGCTGCCCCTGGTGCCATACGACAACCTCGACCAGGCCCTGGCCTACATCAACCAGCGCCCGAGGCCCCTGGCGCTGTACTACTTCGGCTACGACCGCGCCGAGCAGGCCCACGTGCTGCGCAACACCCATTCCGGCGGCGTGTGCCTGAACGACACGCTGTTGCATGTGGCCCAAGATGATCTTCCCTTTGGCGGCGTCGGCCCCTCGGGCATGGGCCACTACCATGGTCATGAAGGCTTCCTGACCTTCAGCAAGGCCAAGGCCGTGTTGGCCAAGCAACGCCTCAACACCGCCCGGCTGATCTACCCTCCTTATGGCAAAGCCTTGCAGCGCCTGATTTTCAAGCTGTTCATCCGTTGAGCGAGGGGATGCCATGCACCGCCGAGATCTGCTTCGGTTCAGCCTGGGTGCCAGCGTTTTCTTGAGCACCGCCAGCCTGGTCGGCTGTGCGCCGCAGACATCCGCTGCAGGTTTCTCGGTGCTGCGCGAAGACGACTTGCCGATGCTGGCTGCGGTGATTCCGGTGGTGCTCGCCGGCACCCAGGCCAGCGACGCACTGGTACTGCACAGCCTGGATCACAAGCTGGCAGCGCTCTCGCCTGAAATGCTCAAGCTCACCCGCCAGTTGTTCGACGTGCTCAGCCTGCCGCTGACCCGTGGACCATTGACGGGCATCTGGGGCAGTTGGGAAAACGCCAGCAGCGCCCAGGTGAACACCTTCCTGCGACGCTGGCGCGACAGTTCGCTGGACATGCTGCGCATGGGCCACGCCTCGCTGCTGCAACTGCTGCTCATGGCCTGGTACGAACGTCCCGAGGCCTGGGCGGCCTGCGGCTATCCCGGCCCACCGAAGATCTGACCAAGAGGCTTGCCCATGCCTGTCACCGACCCGTTTCGCCAAGGCCTCGCCCGGGGCTGGATCACCTACGATGGTTCGCGTCTGGACCAGGACCTGACGCTGGAGGCCGACATCGCCGTGATTGGCAGTGGTGCTGGCGGCGCCACCAGCGCAGAGCTGCTCAGCGCCGCAGGCTTCAAGGTGCTGTTGATCGAGGAAGGCCCGCTCAAGACCAGCAGCGATTTCCACCTGCAGGAAAACGAGGCCTACGCCCAGTTGTACCAAGAAGGGCTCGGGCGCATGAGCAAGGATGGCGCCATCACCATCCTCCAAGGGCGCGCCGTGGGCGGCACCACCTTGGTCAACTGGACCTCCAGTTTCCGCACCCCTGCGCAAACCCTCGAGCACTGGGCCCGGGAGCACGGCGTCAAAGGGCTCGCCAGCGAAGACCTGCGCCCTTGGTTCGAGCGCATCGAGCAACGCCTGGGCATCAGCCCCTGGGCCCTGCCGCCTAACCCCAACAACGACGTGCTGCGCCGGGGCTGCGAGGTGCTCGGCTACCGCTGGGCAGTGATCCCGCGCAATGTGCGCGGCTGCTGGAACCTGGGCTACTGCGGCATGGGTTGCCCGGTCAATGCCAAGCAATCGATGCTGGTGACCAGCATTCCGGCCACCCTCGACAATCACGGCGAGCTGCTCTATCTGGCCCGTGCGCAGCGATTCGAACATGACGGCAAGCGCATCACCCAACTGCTGTGCCAGGCCCTGGACCGCCGGGGCGTGGCGCCGACCGGGTACCAGGTACGGATCCGCGCACGGCACTATGTACTGGCTGGCGGCGGCATCAACAGCCCCGCCCTGCTGCTACGCTCCGAGGCGCCCGACCCGCACCGACGGCTGGGCAAGCGCACCTTCCTGCACCTGGTCAATTTCAGCGCAGCCTTGTTCGACGAGCGCATCGATCCGTTCTATGGCGCGCCTCAGTCCATCTACAGCGACCAATTCCAGTGGCGCGACGGCGTCGATGGGCCGATCGGCTTCAAACTCGAAGTGCCCCCGCTGCATCCGGCGCTGGCGAGCACGCTGCTGGGCGCCCATGGCCAGGAAAGCGCCCGGCGCATGGCCGCGCTGCCACATACCCATGTCATGCTGGCGTTGCTGCGCGATGGTTTCCACCCCGAGAGCCAGGGCGGCCAGGTGGAGCTGCGCGGCGACGGCTCGCCGGTACTCGATTATCCCATCACCGACTACTTGCGCGATGGCCTGCGCCGGGCCTACTTGAGCATGGCGCGCATCCAGTTCGCCGCCGGCGCTACCCAAGTGATACCGGTGCACAGCGATGCCCGCTACACCACAGACCTGCCCCAGGCGCAGGCGTTGATCGACGAATTGCGCCTGGAGCCGTTTCGCACGCGCCTGGGCAGTGCCCATGTAATGGGCGGCTGCGCCCTGGGCGAGGATCCACGCCAGGCCGTGTGCGACAGCCTGGGGCGGCACCACCAGTTGGAGAATCTGTCGATCCACGACGGCTCGCTGTTCCCCACCAGCATTGGTGCCAACCCGCAACTGTCGGTCTACGCCCTCGCCGCCCGGCTCAGCGACGCCCTGGCCACCCGCCTGGCACGGGGCGCATGACAACGAACGGCCTGGCTGTCTATAGTGCCCTCATTCGGCCGTGCGACTTGGCCGGGCAGCAGTCGCTGCGCTACCATCCGACTCCCCAACGCACTCCAGCCAGGATGACGCGATGAACCGAGTGTTGTACCCGGGTACTTTCGACCCCATTACCAAAGGCCACGGCGATCTGGTCGAGCGCGCCTCGCGTCTGTTCGATCACGTGATCATCGCAGTCGCCGCCAGCCCGAAGAAAAACCCGCTGTTCCCGCTGGAGCAACGCGTGGAGCTGGCCCGTGAGGTCACCAAGCACCTGCCCAATGTCGAGGTCATCGGTTTCTCGAGCCTGCTGGCGCATTTCGCCAAGGAGCAGGGTGCCAATGTCTTCCTGCGCGGCCTGCGTGCGGTCTCGGACTTCGAGTACGAGTTCCAGCTGGCCAACATGAACCGGCAACTGGCGCCGGACGTCGAAAGCCTGTTCCTGACGCCGTCGGAGCGCTACTCGTTCATTTCCTCGACCCTGGTCCGGGAAATCGCCGCCCTGGGTGGCGACATCAGCAAATTCGTCCACCCGGTGGTGGCCGAGGCGCTGACCCTACGCTTCAAGAAGTGACACCCACCGCCTGATCATCGCGCCAGCGTGCACTGCGGGCGCGAATGCGGCACAATTGTGCCCACTGGTTTGATACATGCCCGGGCCAAGAGCCCCGGCCGGAGCCCCCATGTCCCTGATCATCACCGACGATTGCATCAACTGCGACGTCTGCGAACCCGAGTGCCCGAACGCCGCCATCTCCCAAGGCGAAGAGATCTATGTGATCGACCCGAACCTGTGCACCCAGTGCGTAGGTCATTACGACGAGCCGCAGTGCCAGCAGGTCTGCCCGGTCGACTGCATCCCTCTGGATGAAGCTCACCCGGAGACCCACGACGAGCTGATGGAAAAGTACAAGCGGATCACCGGCAAGGCCTGAAGCGCTCGGCAAGGGTTTCGCACTTCTTCGCGGGTGTACCCGCACCCACAGATTCTGCGGTGCTCTTAAGACCACCAGTAACCTGTGGCGACGGGTTTACCCGCGAAGGCCCATGAGGCGATCCCCAATCATGATCAGCGCTGGCAGCGCGGGCAGTACACGCTGGCCCGCTGCCCCAGCTTCACTTCCCTGAGCGTCGTGCCGCAGACCTTGCATGGCTGTTCCCCGCGCCCATACACGAACAACTCCTGCTGGAAGTATCCCGGCTGCCCGTCGCCTCCGATGAAGTCGCGCAGCGTCGTGCCGCCCTGCTCAATCGCCGCCGCCAGCACCCGCTTGATCTCGATCGCCAACCTCACATAACGCGCCCTAGAGACGCCGCCTGCCTCGCGCCGCGGGTCGATGCCGGCCGCGAACAGCGCCTCGGTAGCGTAGATGTTGCCCACCCCCACCACCACGGCGTTGTCCATGATGAACGGCTTGATCGCCATGCTCCGCCCACGGGACAGCTGGAACAACCGCTCGCCATCGAACAGGTCGGTCAGCGGCTCCGGCCCCAGACGCACGAGCAACTCGTGATTGAACGGGTCCAGGCTCCAAAGCATCGCGCCGAAACGACGCGGGTCGGTGTAGCGCAGGGCCAGCCCCGATTCCAGTTCGATGTCTACGTGCTCGTGCTTGCCCACCGGCAAGCCCTGCTCCACCAGGCGCAGGTTGCCCGACATGCCCAGGTGGCTGATCAAGGTGCCGACCTCGGCATTGATCAACAGGTACTTGGCGCGCCGCTGAACGGTGACGATGCGCTGCCCGGAAAGACGCACATCCAGGTCCTCAGGGATCGGCCAGCGCAGGCGCCGGTCACGCACCACCACGCGGCTGACCCGCTGACCTTCCAGGTAAGGCGCGATACCGCGCCGGGTAGTCTCGACTTCAGGTAGTTCCGGCATGGTCTTTCAGTGTCCGCCCAATTCGCGAATGGTTTGCTTGAGGTGCTCGAAGTCGTACTCCGACAGGCCGATGTAGTCGAGCACCAAGGGCCCGACCGCCTGCCACTCATGGTCTTCGGCCTGGTTGCCCAGCACCCGGTAAGAGGCGCAGATGTGCTCGGCCATCTTCAACACCGCGAGCAGGTTCTTCAGTCGAGTATCGCCCGAAGCGTCGTCGCGAAACACTGCCAGGGCATTGTGATGATTGGCGATTGCCGCCGTGATGTGCTCCGGCAGTCGCCAGGACTTGGCGGTGTAGTAACCCACCACCGAATGGTTGGTGTTGAACATGCGGTTTTCGGTGTCCACCACCCGCGTCTGCTCGCTGGCCTGGGCATAGGCGGTTTCCAGCACGCTCATGTAGTCGGGGAAGCGCTTGAGCATCAGCGGCACGCCGCAATCATGGAACAAGCCCAGGGTATAGGCCTCGTCCACGGCCGGGATGTCGGCGTGCCTGGCCAGGGTCAGGCAGGTCATGGCCACGTCCTGGGCGGTGTCCCAGAAGCGATTTAGCGTGACGATGGTTTCATCGCTCATCTCGCCCTTGATCGACAAGGCGTTGATCAGGTTGATGATCGAACCGCTGCCCAACAGCGCTACGGCGCGCTGGATCGAACCGACCTTGTCGGCAAGCCCGAAGTGCGGGGAATTCACCAGTTTGAGCAAGGCCCCCGAGAGACCAGGATCTTGAGCGATCAGCCGGCAGATGGTGTCCAGGTCCGGGGCTGGCATGTACTGCTCGAACTGCAGATCGACCATGATCTGCGGTTGCGGCGCGATGCTGATTCCTTGCAGGACCTGCTGGATCTGTTCGGGGCTGAGTTCCTGGGACATGGTGCACACATACATTGAGGACGGCGAATTCTACCGTCCTCCGCCCGGCAGGGCACCCACCACTGGCGCACTGCGCCGGAACTTTCCCCCACGCCACTGGCCTGCACTCTCAAGACCCACCCTCAAAGGAGAACCTCCCATGAGTGCAATACTGAACGGCAAGCGCGTGGCTTTCTTGGTCACCGATGGCTTCGAGCAGGTGGAATTGACCGGCCCGCGCGAGGCCCTGGAACGCAACGGCGCGGTGGTCGATATCCTGAGCGACAAGGAAGGCACGGTGCGCGGCTGGAACCATGACAAGCCCGCTGATGAGTTCGCCGTGGACGCCACCTTCGAAGGCGCCAGCCTGGACCTGTACGACGCCCTGGTGCTGCCAGGCGGTGTGCAGAACTCCGATACCATCCGGATCATCCCGGCTGCCCAGAAGCTGGTGAAAAGCCATGATTCGGCCCGCAGGCCGCTCGCCGTGATCTGCCATGGCGCCTGGCTGCTGGTCTCTTGTGGCCTGGCCAAGGGACGCCGGTTGACCAGTTACAAGACCCTGCAGGACGACATCCGCAACGCTGGCGGCGAGTGGGTCGACGAAGAAGTGGTGGTCGATGGCAACCTGATCACCAGCCGCAAGCCCGACGACATTCCGGCATTCAGCGAACAGCTGGTCAAGGCGCTGGCCTGAGGCGCGGACAACGCCGTACCCACAGGCTAAGCGGTGTCGCTGGACACCACTGAACCCTGTGGGAGGGGTTGACCCGAAAAAGCGCCTGTCCGGGCAGCGGAAAACCGACGGGGCAACGCTCAGCGTATGGCCAACACGCTATAATCCCGCTCTTTTTTCCCGGAGCGACGTCATGTCCCTGCCCAGCCTTCGCCTCAAAGCCAATGCCGACCGCCGCCTGCGCGCCGGCCACCTGTGGGTCTACAGCAATGAAGTCGATGTTGCCGCAACCCCGCTGCAAGGCCTGAAGGCCGGTCAGCAGGCCATCCTCGAAGCCGCCAACGGCAAGCCCCTGGGTGTGGTGGCCATGAGCCCGAACAACCTCATCTGCGCACGCCTGCTGTCCCGTGACGCCAAGCTGCCCCTGGACAAGTCGCTGCTGGTTCACCGCCTCAATGTGGCCCTTTCCCTGCGCGAGCGTCTGTTCGACCAGCCCTGCTACCGCCTGGTCTATGGCGATTCCGATCTGCTGCCAGGCCTGGTGGTCGACCGCTTCTACGACATGCTGGTGGTCCAGTTGGCCTCGGCCACCATGGAAGCGCACAAGGATGATGTGATCGCCGCGCTGGTGCAGGTACTCAAGCCCAGCGGCATCCTGTTCAAGAACGACTCCGCCGCTCGTGATGCCGAAGGTCTGGAG
The DNA here is from genome assembly GCF_001808425.1 of Pseudomonas sp. HMSC08G10. Lineage (NCBI taxonomy): Bacteria > Pseudomonadati > Pseudomonadota > Gammaproteobacteria > Pseudomonadales > Pseudomonadaceae > Pseudomonas > Pseudomonas sp. HMSC08G10. Next base: position 116,569 of record NZ_KV793294.1, read on the forward strand.
CGTTATGTCGAGACGGTCTACGGGGAAGTCCCGGACTGGGTCCCGCTACAGGAGAACGGCGTGAAGTTCGAAGCGCCTGTGCGTGATGGCCAGAAGACCGGCTGGTTCTACGACCACCGCATGAACCGTGCGCGCCTGGCCCCCTACGTCAAGGGCAAGCGTGTACTGGACCTGTTCAGCTACATCGGTGGCTGGGGCGTGCAGGCCGGCGCGTTCGGCGCCAGCGAAGTGTTCTGCGTCGATGCCTCGGGCTTCGCCCTCGACGGCGTCGAGCGCAACGCTGCGCTCAACGGCATCAGCGAAAAGCTGACCTGCATCGAAGGCGACGTGTTCGAGGCCCTGCGCGAGCTCAAGGCCGCCGAAGAGCGCTTCGACGTGATCATCGCCGACCCACCCGCCTTCATCAAACGCAAGAAGGACCTGAAAAACGGCGAGGCTGCCTATCGTCGCCTCAACGAGCAAGCCATGCGCATGCTCACCAAGGATGGCATCCTGGTCAGCGCCTCCTGCTCGATGCACCTACCCGAGGACGACCTGCACAACATCCTGCTGACCAGCGCCCGCCACCTGGACCGCAACCTGCAACTGCTCGAGCGCGGCGGCCAGGGCCCGGACCACCCGGTGCACCCAGCGATCCCTGAAACCCGCTACATCAAGAGCATCACCTGCCGTCTGCTACCCAACAGCTGATATCCCTAGGGCCGCGTCGCGGCCCATCACGACGCAAGGCTGCTACAGCGTTACGCGCTCCATTGCAGGAGCGGCCTTGCGTCGCGAAAAGGCTGCACGGCAGCCCCTTCTGGCCTACGCCCTCCGCCAACCATCCACATCCCCATTCCCTCGCCGCGCCAGCGGTGTAGAATCGGCCTATTCATCGCCAGACATCCCCGGCGGGTTTATGAGCTCTGGTCGAGCACACGGCGATCCCGTGACGCTTTCGGCCTCATCCGTGCCAGCGGCAACCGGCCTTCGGCGCAAAGGAAAGACAAGCTCACTCCCCATTTTGTGACCTGATTAAGCCGCCAGGAGTGCTTCATGCCTGATTATCGTTCCAAGACTTCCACCCAGGGCCGCAACATGGCCGGCGCTCGTGCCCTGTGGCGCGCCACCGGGATGAAGGACGAAGACTTCAAGAAACCGATCATCGCCATCGCCAACTCGTTTACCCAGTTCGTCCCAGGCCACGTGCACCTGAAGGACCTGGGCCAGCTGGTCGCCCGCGAAATCGAACGCGCCGGAGGCGTGGCCAAGGAATTCAACACCATCGCGGTCGACGACGGCATCGCCATGGGCCATGACGGCATGCTGTACTCCCTGCCGAGCCGCGAGATCATCGCCGACGCCGTGGAATACATGGTCAATGCCCACTGCGCCGACGCCATCGTGTGCATCTCCAACTGCGACAAGATCACCCCCGGCATGCTGATGGCCGCCCTGCGCCTGAACATCCCGGTGATCTTCGTCTCCGGCGGCCCGATGGAGGCTGGCAAGACCAAGCTGGCCAGCCACGGCCTGGACCTGGTCGACGCCATGGTCATCGCCGCCGACTCGTCCGCCAGCGACGAGAAAGTCGCCGAGTACGAGCGCAGCGCCTGCCCGACCTGCGGTTCGTGCTCCGGCATGTTCACCGCCAACTCGATGAACTGCCTGACCGAAGCCCTGGGCCTGGCCCTGCCGGGCAACGGCTCCACCCTGGCCACCCACGCCGACCGCGAACAGCTGTTCCTGACCGCTGGCCGCACCATCGTCGAGCTGTGCAAACGCTACTACGGCGAGAACGACACGTCCGTCCTGCCGCGCAGCATCGCCAGCTTCAAGGCGTTCGAGAACGCCATGACCCTGGACATCGCCATGGGTGGCTCGACCAACACCATCCTGCACCTGCTGGCCGCCGCCCAGGAAGCGGAGGTGGACTTCGACCTGCGCGACATCGATCGCCTGTCGCGTAAAGTCCCGCAGCTGTGCAAGGTGGCGCCGAACATCCAGAAGTACCACATGGAAGACGTGCACCGCGCCGGCGGCATCATCAGCATCCTCGGCGAACTGGCCCGCGGCGGCCTGCTGCACACCGACCTGCCGACCGTGCACAGCCGCAGCATGGAAGAAGCCATCGCCAAGTGGGACATCACCCAGACCGATGACGAAGCGGTACACACCTTCTTCAAGGCAGGCCCTGCCGGCATCCCGACCCAGACCGCCTTCAGCCAATCGACCCGTTGGGACACCCTGGACGCCGACCGCGCCGAAGGCTGCATCCGCAGCGTCGAGCACGCCTACTCCCAGGAAGGTGGCCTGGCGGTGCTGTACGGCAACATCGCCCTGGACGGCTGCGTGGTGAAGACCGCCGGTGTCGACGACTCGATCCTGGTGTTCGAAGGCAACGCGAAGATCTTCGAAAGCCAGGACAGCGCCGTGCGCGGCATCCTGGCCGACGAAGTGAAGGCCGGCGATGTGGTGATCATTCGCTACGAAGGCCCCAAAGGCGGCCCGGGCATGCAGGAGATGCTGTACCCGACTTCGTACCTCAAGTCCAAAGGTCTGGGCAAAGCGTGTGCCCTGCTCACCGACGGCCGCTTCTCAGGCGGCACCTCGGGCCTGTCGATCGGCCACGCCTCGCCGGAAGCTGCCGCAGGCGGCGCCATCGGCCTGGTGCGCGACGGCGACAAGATCCTCATCGACATCCCTAACCGCACCATCAACCTGTTGGTCAGCGACGAGGAACTGGCGCACCGCCGCATCGAGCAGGACAAGAAAGGCTGGAAGCCTGCCGAAGCCCGCCCACGCAAGGTGACCACCGCCCTGAAGGCCTACGCCCTGCTGGCCACCAGCGCCGACAAAGGCGCTGTGCGCAACAAGGCGATGCTCGAAGGGCTGTAAGGCCTGAAGGCATAAAAAAACCGGCGCCCCGTGCGCCGGTTTTTTTTGCCTGCGGTAGCCCTTCGCGGCTACCCCGTCCCACAGCCGTTGAACCTTTGTGGAAGCGGGTTTACCCGCGAACCGGACCAAGCAAGACAAGCGCTACTGAATCTGCTCCGGCGTCACGATCACCCAGTTCTTGTCCGCCGTCACCGGCAGCCCTTCCTTGGCCTGGGCCGCTGCGTTCTTGGCGATCATCCCGTTCATCTGGTCCATGTACTTGGCCTTGCGGTTGACCCACAGATGGATGCCGCCCTTGTTCACATCGACGCTGTGAAACTGCATGTAGCCATCGCTGGTGGGGGTGTCGCCGCCGACCAGCACGGGCTTTTTCCATTCGTCGATGTAGGTGAGGATGGCGGCCTGTTTACCTGCCATCCAGGTGGCCGGGGTCCACAGGTAAGGCGTCAGTTCCAGGTCCTGATTGGCCTTGGCGTCGTAGTTGCCCTCGCTGATCTGCTTGCGTGGCGTGGTCAACTGCCCGGTGGTGCGGTTCTTGAGCAACAGGCTGACGCCAATCACGTTTTGCGGTTTGACGTTGTAGCCGTACTTGGGATCGGAGGCGACCATGCGCACCAGGTCCTCGGACGCTGCGGAGATCACATACACGTCGATCCCGTTCTCCATCAGCTTGTTGTACAGCTCGGTCTGCCCGGTGAAGACCTTCGGCGGCTGTACCTCCATCTGCTTGATCTGGTCGCCGTCGTAATAGGTGGTCGGGATCGGCTTGCCGGAGGCCATCAGCTCATCGACTTGCACCTTCAATTCCTTGAGGGTGAAGCCTGAAAACACCTGGGCCACCCAAGGGTAGCAGACCATGTCGTCGATTTCGCAGAGGCGGTAGTAGTAACTGAACAGGCTCTCCCTGTGATCAGCGGTGTCCTTGAACGGGATCAGCTTCAGGGAGGGGTCGAGCTTGTCGCGGGTAATCAGCCCTTTGTTTTCCATGAACGGCAGCAGGGACTCTTCCAGGTCGAAGCGGTAACTGGTGTTGTCCATGTCGAACACCGCGTAGTTACCTTTGTTGGCATTGGCGGCGATCATGCTGTCCAACTGCTTGGCGGCCTCTGCGGGCCAGTGCTTGAGCTCGGTGGCCCAGGTCTCGACGCTCAGCAGCAGGGCCAGGCCCGCCGCGAGTACTTTCGGAGCAGACTTCATTGCAAGTTCTCCTGAACAGTGGACCTGCAACGCTAGACAAACCCCCGCCACTACAAGGGCCCGACAGCGACGTCGAACCTTCTCCACGCGCCACGTGATGTTCCAGGTGCGACGCCTTTATATTCCAGAAACGACTAAGCACATTCGATTTGGGTATAAATTCGTTTGTTTTCAGGCTGTTAGCATTTGCGTTCGCAATCGCTCAATCAGAGGCGATGCCTCTTGTGCTTTACCCTGGAGCTTCAATGAACCTGCCGTTGTCACTCAACCTGTTGGCCTTCGTGGTCTTGTTACTGGGCCTTTCGCAAACCCGCCGTACCGACTGGAGCCTGGCCCGGAAAGTCCTGCTCGGCCTGGTGCTGGGCGTATCGTTCGGTCTGGTGCTGCACACGCTCTATGGCGCGGGCCATCCGGTGCTCAAGGCGACGATCGCCTGGCTCGACCTGGTCGGCAACGGTTACGTGGGCCTGTTGCAGATGATCGTGATGCCGCTGATCTTCGCCTCGATCCTCAGCGCCGTGGCTCGCCTGCACAACGCATCGTCCCTGGGCCGGATCAGCGTGCTGAGCATCGGCATCCTGTTGCTGACCACCGCGATCGCGGCGCTGATCGGCATCACCCTGACCAACCTCTTCGGCCTGAGCGCCGACGGCCTGGTGGCCGGCGCCCAGGAAACCGCGCGCCTGCAAACCATCCACAGCGACTACGCGGGCAAGGTCGCCGACCTCAACATCCCGCAGTTGCTGCTGTCGTTCATCCCCACCAACCCGGTGGGTGACCTGGCGCGGGCCAAGCCGACCTCGATCATCAGCGTGGTCATCTTCGCTGTGTTCCTGGGCCTGGCTGCCTTGCAACTGATCAAGGACGACGCCGACAAGGGCAACCGCGCCTTGGCGGCCATCGATACCCTGCAGGCCTGGGTGATGCGCCTGGTGCGCCTGGTGATGAAGCTCACTCCCTACGGCGTGCTGGCGCTGATGGCCAAGGTGGTCGCCAGCTCCAACCTCGAGGACATCCTCAAGCTGGGCAGCTTCGTGGTGGTGTCGTACCTCGGCCTGGGGCTGATGTTCGTGGTGCATGGCGTGATCCTGGCCGCGACCGGCGTCAGCCCGCTGCGCTTCCTGCGCAAGGTCTGGCCTGTGCTGACCTTTGCCTTCACCAGCCGCTCGAGCGCAGCCAGCATCCCGCTGAACATCGAAGCGCAGACCCGGCGCCTGGGCGTTCCGCCGTCCATCGCCAGCTTCAGTGCCTCGTTCGGCGCCACCATCGGCCAGAACGGCTGTGCCGGCCTGTACCCGGCCATGCTGGCGGTGATGGTCGCGCCTGCGGTGGGCATCGATACCTTCGACCCACTGTGGATCGCCACCTTGGTGGCCATCGTCACCCTCAGCTCGGCAGGTGTAGCCGGTGTGGGCGGCGGCGCGACCTTCGCTGCGCTGATCGTGCTGCCCGCCATGGGCCTGCCGGTGGAGCTGGTGGCGTTGTTGATTTCCGTGGAGCCGCTGATCGACATGGGCCGCACTGCATTGAACGTGAACGGCTCGATGACGGCAGGCGTGGTCACCAGCCAGTTGCTCAAGCAGACCGACCAGCAGGTGCTGGCCGATGATGCCCATGCCGAGCTGAGCCATTCCTAGCGCCGTGGCGACTTCTTCGCGGGTAAATTCGCGCCCACAGGGTTGGCGGTGATCCTTGCGGGAGCGGGTTCACCTGCAAAGCAGCCCCGGTAGTTTCAAACCTTGTCCCACACCTCGAAGTGATACGCAGGCTTGCCTTCCTCGGCCTGCGGCTCACTCGACACCAAGCGCCAGTGAGCCTTGTCGAACTCAGGGAACCACGCATCCCCCTCCGGCGATAGCTCCACCCGGGTCAGGTACATGCGGCTTACCAAGCCCTTCTCCAGCGCTTGCCCGTACAACTGCGCCCCGCCGATCAACATAAGCTCGCCGACTCCCTGTTCCCGCGCCCACTGCTCGGCGCGCAGCAACGCTTGCTCCAGCGAGGCGAACACCTCGGCGCCCTGCAATTGCAGGCCCGGCTGGCGGCTGACCACGATGTTCAGGCGCCCTGGCAACGGCCGACCCAGCGAGTCCCAGGTCTTGCGACCCATGATGATGGGCTTGCCCAGGGTCGTGGCCTTGAAGTACTTGAAGTCCCCCGGCAGGTGCCAGGGCATGGTGTTGTCGATGCCGATCACACGGTTCTCGGCGAGCGCCGCGATCAGGCTGAGGGGGAGTGATGTATTCATGGTGGCGAGGATAGCACCCGGCGCCTGGGTTATGCTTTGCCCTGACTTGTGCAATGGAAGAGCTCGTGACTGCACCCACCCTATTCGACAAACGCTGGCTCACCGAAGCGGTGCGCCTGCGCGAGGAACAGGCCGGCCCCCTGGAGGATCAGGAAGCCAACCGCCGCGCCCGCCAACAAGGTGGCGACCTGGCGGCGCGCATCGAAACGCGCGCGCTGTGGCTGGCCGAACGCGATGGTATGACCCAAGCCCTGCGCCATTGGAAACAGGGCGCGCGCCTGGCCTTGCTGGCCCTGATGGTACTGGCCGTTCTCAGCGGCGCCGGCCTGGGGCTGGCGGCCCTGGGCGACGGGCAGCGCCCGGTGAATGTGTTCTGGGCCCTGGGCAGCCTGCTGGGGCTGAACCTGCTGATGCTGCTGGGATGGGCCGCCGGGCTGTTGCTGGCCGGCGAACACGACACCGGCCTTGGGCGCCTGTGGCTATGGCTCAGCGAACGCCTGGCGCGCGATGCGCAGGCCGCGCACCTGGCCCCCGCCTTGCTGGTGATGCTGCAACGCCAACGGCTCAACCGCTGGCTGCTCGGCGCGCTGGTGCATGGCCTGTGGCTGCTGGCAATGGTCGCCGCAGTGGGCATGCTTCTGGCGTTGCTGGCCACCCGGCGCTACGGCTTCGTCTGGGAAACCACCTTGCTCGCCGCCGAACCGTTCATCCATCTGACCCAGACCCTCGGCGCTCTGCCTTCGTTACTGGGCTTCGCGGTGCCCGATGAAGCCCTGATCCGCGCCAGTGGCGACACCCTGCCCGCGCTCGACCTGGCACGCCAGGCCTGGGCCAGCTGGTTGCTTGGCGTGGTGCTGGTGTACGGCTTGCTGCCGCGCCTGTTGCTCGCCCTGCTCTGCCTGTGGCACTGGCACCAGGGTCGCGCGCGTTTGAAGCTGGACCTGAACCTGCCCGGCTACAGCCACCTGCGGGAGGTGTTGATGCCCAGCAGCGAACGGCTCGGCGTGCAGGACGCCGCGCCTCACGCCCTGCCCGAGTTCCGGGCCGGCCAATTGGGCGTTCAGGATGGCGGCGCCCTGCTGGTCGGCCTGGAGCTGGATGACCAGCGTCCTTGGCCACCCATTCTGCCCAAGACCGTGGCCAACGCGGGCGTGCTGGACAGCCGCGAATCGCGCAACAAGCTGCTGGAGCAACTGAGCCGCTTCCCGCCAGCCCGCCTGGCCATCGCCTGCGACCCCCGTCGCTCGCCTGACCGTGGCAGCCTCGCGCTGCTGGCCGAACTGGCACGTAACGCAGGGGCCACACGCATCTGGCTGCTCCAGGCCCTCCCAGGCGAGCCGCTGGACGCCGATCGCCTGGGTGATTGGCATGACGCCCTGGATCGCCTCGGCCTGCCCCACGCCGACACCTCGCCCATGACCTGGTTGGAGCACGGCCATGACTGAGCCCCTGAAGCTGGCCGTGGTCGGCCACACCAACGTCGGCAAGACCTCCCTGCTGCGCACCTTGACCCGTGACGTCAGCTTCGGCGAGGTCTCCCACCGGCCCAGCACCACCCGCCACGTGGAGGGCGCGCGGCTGTCGGTGGATGGCGTGCCGCTGCTGGAGCTGTACGACACGCCCGGCCTGGAAGATGCCATCGCCCTGCTCGATTACCTAGAACGCCTGGAACGCCCTGGCGAACGCCTGGACGGCCCGGCACGGCTGGAGCGGTTTCTCCAGGGCAGCGAGGCGCGCCAGCGTTTCGAACAGGAAGCCAAGGTCCTGCGCCAACTGCTGGCGAGCGATGCCGGGCTCTATGTCATCGATGCCCGCGAGCCGGTGCTGGCCAAGTACCGCGATGAGCTGGAGGTCCTGGCCAGTTGCGGCAAGCCTTTGTTGCCCGTGCTCAACTTCGTCGCCAGCCAGCAACATCGCGAGCCGCAGTGGCGCGAAGCCCTCGCCCGTCTTGGCCTGCACGCCCTGGTGCGCTTCGACAGCGTGGCGCCGCCCGAGGACGGCGAACGGCGCCTGTACGAGAGCCTGGCCCTGCTGCTCGAGGACGCCCGCCCCGCCCTGCAACGCCTGATCGACGACCAGCAGGCCCAGCGCAAGGCACGCCAGCAAAGTGCCAAGCGCTTGATCGCCGAGTTGCTGCTCGACTGCGCCGCCTGCCGACGCAGCGTCGAAGCCGAACCTGCCGCCGAAGCCCAAGCCATCGAAGCCCTGCGTCATGAGGTGCGCCAGCGCGAGCAACGCTGCGTCGAAGCGCTACTCAAGCTCTATGCCTTCCGTCGCGACGACGCCCATGCCGGCGACCTGCCCTTGCTCGACGGGCGCTGGGGGGATGACCTGTTCAACCCGGAAACTTTGAAGCTGCTCGGCGTGCGCCTGGGCAGCGGCGTGGCGGCCGGGGCGGCCGCCGGGGCTGGCGTGGACCTGCTGGTGGGTGGCCTGACCCTGGGTGCCGCCGCCCTGGCCGGGGCCATTGCCGGTGGCGCACTGCAAACGGCGCGCAACTACGGGTCGCGCCTGATGGGCAAGCTCAAAGGCCAGCGCGAGCTGACCGTGGACGACACAGTGCTGCGCCTGCTGGCGCTGCGCCAACAACAGCTGATGGTGGCGCTCGACAGCCGCGGACATGCCGCGCAAGACAGCGTCCGCCTAAGCGAGCCGGATGAAAAAGCCTGGCGTGAGGGCAAGTTGCCCGAGGCCCTCAAGCGCGCCCGGGCACACCCCCAGTGGTCGACGCTCAACCCTGGGGCGCGGGTCAACCAGGCCGAGCGGCAGGAGCAACTCGAAACCCTGGTGAACGACCTGTAGATCTCTTCGCGGGTTTACCCGCGAAGAGTTCCTTCAGAGCAACGCCAGGGCCTTTTCCTTCAGCAGCGCCAGGTCGATCACCGGTACCCCGACTTCCTTGGCCATTTCGTCCCACTCGCGCATGCGCAGACTGACCTTGAACAACGGGTCCTGCTCGAACGCATCGGCCTCGGCATCGTTCATCACCCCGCCCTGATACTCGAGCGTGCGCCGGCTCGCTTCGCTCAGGCGGTCGTAGTAACCCGGCTGGCGCAAGGTCAGGTAGCGCTTGGCCTCGACGTGGTACTGCACCAACCGCGCCATGCGCTCGCCGAAACCGCAGCGGCGCAGGTACTCAGCCCCGATCCGCTCGTGGCTGACCACCCCATAGCCGCCCATGTCCCCTTCGCCCTCCCCGCACAGATGGCCGATGTCATGGAAGAACGCAGCCAACACCACTTCATCGTCGAAGCCCTCGGCCATGGCCAATTCGGCGGCCTGGGACATGTGCTCGATCTGGGTGATCGCCTCGCCGATGTAGTCGTCGGCGCCGTGGTGTTCGTAGAGGGCGAAGGTGGTATGGATGATCTGTTCGGGGGTGGGCATTGCTCATCTCCAGAATTAGGTACCCGCAAATGAGGGCCTGCGGCCCTCGCAAGAGACTAGCCGCGATTACTGCTGAGCGACTTTCTCCGACTTGCCGTCATAGCGCTTGCGCCACTCGCTCAGGATCTCGTCGCGGTTCTTCGAGGCCCAGGCGAAATCGTTTTTGATCAGGCGCTGCTCGTAATCTGCCGGCAGCTCGGTCTGCGGCTTGGCGATGCCAGGGGCGGCAAGCACGGCGAAGTTTTCCTTGTACAGCTCCATGGCCGCGGGGCTTGCCGAGAAGTCGGCCAGGCGCTTGGCGGCCTCGGCCTTCGGCGAGCCCTTGATGACCGCGGTGGCTTCGATTTCCCAGCCCAGGCCTTCCTTGGGCAGGACGATATCCAGCGGCGCGCCCTGGCGCTTGAGCTGCACGGCCGGGTACTCGAAGGAGATACCGATCGGGAACTCACCGGCCGCAGCCAGCTTGCACGGCTTGGACCCGGAGTGGACGTACTGACCGATGTTCTGGTGCAAGGCGTCCATGTAGGCCCAGCCCTGAGGCTCGCCGAAGGTCTGCAGCCAGGCACTGACATCCAGGAAGCCGGTGCCGGACGAGGCCGGGTTCGGCATGACGATCTTGCCCTTGTACTCAGGCTTGGTCAGGTCCTGCCAGCTCACCGGCTTGCTCAGGCCCTGCTTTTCGGCCTCAACGGTGTTGAAGCAGAGGGTGGCGGCCCAGACGTCCATGCCGACCCAGGCAGGCGGGTTGGCGGCGTCGCGGTAGTTGGCGGAGATCTTGCCCAGGTCTTTGGGCGCGTAGGCTTCGAGCATGCCGTTCTGGTCGAGGATGGCCAGGCTGGAGGCGGCCAGGCCCCACACCGCGTCTGCCTGCGGGCGGTCTTTTTCGGCCAGCAGCTTGGCGGTGATGATACCGGTGGAGTCACGCACCCATTTGATCTCGATGTCCGGGTTGGCCTTCTCGAAGGCCTGCTTGTAGCTCTTGAGCTGCTCGGCTTCCAGGGCGGTGTAGACCGTCAGTTGGGTCCCGGCGGCCGAAGCCTGCAGGCTGAACACGGCGGATACGGCAGCGACAAGTGCGAGGGGCTTGAACATGATGCGGTTCCTTACAGGGTTGGCAGTCGGTCAATGGCCGGGCGCGCGCTGGCGCCAGGCCTGGGAGCGGCGCAGCAGGCCGCGGGAAGCACCGGCCAGCAGCAGCGAAGCGGTCGCGCTGGTCAGCAGGATCAAGGTGGACATGGCGGCGGCGCCGCCCACATTGCCAGCGTCGTCCATGTTCAACACGGCGACGGCGGCGAGGATGGTGTCGGGGCTGTACAGGAAGATCGCTGCCGATACGGTGGTCATCGCCGAGACGAACAGGTAGCGGATGATATCCAGCAGCGCCGGCAGGCAGATCGGCACGGTCACCCGCATGAAGTGCTTGTACAGCGGCGCCTTGAGCGATAGCGCGGCGGCTTCGAACTCACTGTCGAGCTGGCGCAGGGCAGTGGTCGCGGTCATCTGCGCCGTGGTCAGGTAGTGGGCGATGGTGCACACCACCAGCAGCGCCATGCCGCCATAGAACACGTGCAATGGGTTGCCGTTGAGGTTGAAGAAGAACACATAGCCCAGGCCCAGGACGAGGCCCGGCACCGCCATGGGTATGAAGCTCAGCAGGCGCAGGGACTGGTTGAGCAGGCGCTGGCCCTGGGTCTTCTCCATCAGGTAGGCGCCGGTGAAGACCACGAGGCTGCCGATCAGCGCCGTGGCCAGCGCCATGGTCACGCTGTTGCGGTACGCCAGCCAGCCGCCACCGGCGGTGTCGTCGAACATATAGTGCTTGAACGACAGCGACAGGTTGTACGGCCAGAACTTTACCAACGACGAGTACACCGCCATACCGATGACCAGCAACAGCACCGCGCAGACCAGCAGCACGATGGCCAGGAAGCATGCATCACGGCGGCGCGACGGCTGGGGCTGGAACACCTGCGCACGACCGCTCATGGCATCGCCCTGGCGTCGGCGCAGCCAGGCATCGACGGTAAAGCTCAGCAACGCCGGCACCAGCAACACCATGCCGATCAACGCCCCCCGGCCGAACTGCTGCTGGCCAACCACCGCCTTGTAAGCTTCCAGCGCTAGCACTTGATAGTCGCCTCCCACCACGACCGGCACGCCGAAATCAGTGATGGTCAGGGTGAACACTAGGCAGAACGCGGCGAACACCGCTTGGCGCGTGCCGGGCCAGGTGATGCTGCGAAACGCGCGCCAGGGCCCGGCGCCCATGCTCGACGCGGCATCGAACAGACGTGCATCCGCCAACGACAAGGCCGACAGCAGGATCATCAAAGCATGGGGGAAGGTGTAGATCGCCTCGCCCAGCACGATGCCCCAGAAGCCATAGACGTTATCGGTCAGCAGCCCGCGCAACAGGCCCTGGTTGCCGAACAGGTAGACCAGCGCGATCGCCGGCAGCATCGACGGTGCGAGCAGCGGCAGCAGCGAGATGCCTCGCCACAGCCCCTTGGCGGGGATCAGCGTGCGTTGCAAGGCATAGGCGAACAGATAGGCCAGCGGAACGACAATGGCCGCGACACTGAAGGCGACCTTCAGGCTGTTGCCCAACAGCCAGTGGAAGTTCTCGCTGGCGAACAGTTCACGGGCGGCGACCAGGCCGCCACCTTGACCGGCCTCACCATTGAAGCCACGCCAGAAGATCGCCAGCAGTGGCATCAGCACGGCGAGGATGAGCAGGAGCAGCAGCAAGCACTTGCCGCCGACGACGAAGAGTCGATCGCCCAGAGCGACACCACTGCGTGGTGCCGACTTGGCCTGGGGGATCGCGACGGACAGGGGCGCGGCCATCTCAGGCAAAGACCTGCAGGCTGCGCGGCGGCAAGGCCACCCAGATGTCCTGGGACCCCAGGCGCGGCATGGCCTCTGGCGCCAGCTCCGCCAGCAGCGAATGGCCAGGCAGGGCCTTGAGCTCGAAGCTCATGCGGCAGCGGTTACCCAGGAAGGTGATCTCCTGGACCATGGCCGGGAACAGGTTCTCCTCATGCACCACCGGGTTGACGGTGATCGCCTCAGGGCGACAGAACAGTCGACCGCTGCTGCTGTGCACCGCCCCAGGGGCCAGGCGCATGTTCATGCCCCCCACCTGGGCATGGCTGTCGCCGCTGCGCTGGAAGGGCAGCCAGTTGCCCTGACCGACGAACTCGGCCACGAACGGCGTGGCGGGCTGGTCGTAGATTTCCTGCGGGGTGGCGTACTGCTCGACCTGGCCGTTGTTCATCACGGCGATGCGGTCGGCCATCAACATGGCTTCGTCCTGGTTGTGGGTCACCATCAGGGTGGTGATGCCCAACTGGCGCTGAAGCTGGCGCAACTCGGTGCACAGGTGCTCGCGAACACGTGCATCGAGTGCCGACATGGGCTCGTCGAGCAACAACAGCGAAGGCGACGGCGCCAGGGCGCGGGCCAGGGCCACGCGTTGCTGCTGGCCGCCGGACAGCTGGCCGGGGTATTTCTTCTCGCTGCCCGAGAGACCGACCAGTTCGAGCATCTGCGCCACACGATGGCGTGCCTGCTCGCGGCTACTGCCGGTCAGACCATAGGCGATATTGGCCTCGACGGTCAGATTGGGGAACAGCGCATAGGACTGGAACAGAATGCCGTAGTCACGGGCCTGGGGTGGCAAGTGGGAGATATCGCGTTCGCCGATGTACAGCTCGCCACGGTCCTGGCGCTCTAGACCGGCGATGCAGCGCAGCAGCGTGGTCTTGCCACAGCCAGAAGGGCCCAGCAGACAGACCAGCTCACCGGCGGCGATGTCCAGGGAGACATCGTTGAGGGCCGTGAAGGCGCCGAAACGCTTGTGGATATTGCGCACTTTCATTTGTGCGCCCGGGGCGGGGATAGCGTTGTTCATGACAGGGCCTCATCGAACAGATGGGGCCATGCTAGAAACTCAATGCGAAGGTTATGTGGCTGGTAAGCAAAAGCTGCCGATAGTGCCATTCACGGATTTTTGTAGTGAACTCAACGGCACTTTCACGGGAAACCCGCTCCTACAGGGTTCAGCCCCCCCCCGAAGAAGCCAACACCGATCTAGAACTGGGACCCAACCACCTCTTGCGCCACGCCCAGGAACGCCGCCGGCAATCTGGCCTGGCGCCGCTCCTTGAGGCAGTACAAGTACTCGTGCATCACCGGAGCATTCTCCAGCGTCAACACGCGCAGCTCCGGGTTATGCGGCACTTCATGGCGGGCAATGATGCTGATGCCGATGTTGCGCAGCACCGCCTCGCGGATCGATTCACGGCTGCCGATTTCCAACAGCGTCCCACCGTTGACCCCGGCCTCCTCGAGCATGCGCTCGGTCAGCTTGCGAGTGGTCGAACCAGGTTCACGCATCAACAGACAGTGCCCGGCCAGCGCGTCGATGGAAACTGCGTGGCGATGGGCCAGCGGGTGGTTGCGGTGCACCGCCACGACCAGCGGGTCGCTACCCAGCACGCGACGCACCAGACGATTGTCTTCCACCAGTTGGGAGGAGGCAGCGATGTCCACCCGGTAGTCCTCGAGCATCTCCAGCACCTGCTGGGAATTGCCGATTTCTACGGTCAGCTCCACCTGTGGCAAGCGCTCACGGAAGATCTTCACCAGGTCGAGGATGTAATAGGGTGCGGTGGCGGCAATGCGCAAACCGCCCTGGGCCTGACCACTGTTGCGCAGCTCGAACTCGATGTCGGCTTCCTGTTGCAGCAAGGCCTTGACCATCGGCAACAGTCGCGCGCCCTCCTCGCTCAGCACCAAGCGCCGCCCACCCCGGTAGAACAGCTCAACTGCGTACTGGCTCTCCAGGTTGCGGATCTGCGTGGTCACCGTGGGCTGGCTGAGCCCGAGCTTCTTCGCAGCCAAAGTGATGCTGCCCAGGCGGGCGACCATGTAGAAGGCTTTGAGCTCCGCGCTCAGCATCGAATTACCTCTATTTACGCAGCAGGCGCAAGCCGTTGAACACCACCAGCAGGCTCACGCCCATGTCGGCGAACACCGCCATCCACATGGTCGCCATGCCTGCGAAGGTGATCGCCAGGAAAATCGCCTTGATGCCCAGCGCCAGAACGATGTTCTGCGTCAGGATCGCCGCACTTTGGCGCGACAGCCTGACGAAGGCGGGGATTTTGCGCAAGTCATCGTCCATCAGCGCCACGTCGGCGGTCTCGATGGCGGTGTCGGTGCCGGCCGCCGCCATGGCAAAGCCGATCTCGGCGCGGGCCAGGGCCGGCGCGTCGTTGATGCCATCACCGACCATGCCGACACGATGCCCTTGGCCGTACAGTGCCTCGATGCTGCCGAGCTTGTCCGCCGGCAAAAGGTTGCCTTCGGCGCGGTCGATGCCCACCTGGGCGGCGATGGCCTGGGCGGTGTGGGGATTATCGCCGGTCAGCATGACAGTCTTGATACCCAGCGCATGCAGCTCGGCGATGGCCTCGCGGCTACTGTCCTTGACCGTGTCCGCCACGGCGAACAGCGCCAGCGGTCCGGAGCCGTCGAGCAGCAGCACGACGGTCTTGCCCTGGCGCTCGAGCTGGTCCAGGTCGGCCTCCAGAGCCGGCGAGCACAGGCCCAGCTCCTCGACCAGGCGATGGTTGCCCAGGTGATACAGGGTGCCGTCGATTTCGCCCCGCACGCCGCGACCTGCCAGGGCGGTGAACTCACGCACGTCGCTCAGCTCCAGGGCCTGCGCCTGGGCATGCTGGGCGATGGCGCCCGACACCGGGTGGTCGGAGCGCGCCGCCAGGCTTGCCGCCAACGCCTGGGCGCGGCCTTCGAACAACGGGTCGAGCACCTTGCTGTCGGTTTGTACCGGCTTGCCATGGGTGATGGTGCCGGTCTTATCCAGAGCCAGGAAGTCCAGCTTGCGCCCGCCTTCGAGGTACACGCCGCCCTTGATCAGGATGCCCTTGCGCGCCGCCGCCGCCAGGCCACTGACGATGGTCACCGGGGTGGAGATCACCAGGGCGCAAGGGCAGGCCACCACCAGCAGGACCAGCGCGCGGTAGATCCAGTCGAACCAGGCACCGGCCATGAACAGCGGCGGAATGATCGCCACCGTCAGGGCCACCGCGAACACCGCCGGGGTATAGATGCGCGAGAACTGGTCGACGAAGCGCTGGGTCGGCGCCCGGGCGCCTTGGGCCTCTTCGACGGCCTTGATGATGCGCGCCAAGGTCGACTGCCCTGCCGCCGCAGTGACCCGGTACTCCAAGGCACCGGCCTGGTTGATGGTGCCGGCGAACAGCTTGTCGCCGACAGCCTTTTCGACCGGCAAGCTTTCGCCGGTGATCGGCGCCTGATCGACGCTCGATTGCCCACTAACCACCTCGCCGTCCAGGCCGATGCGTTCACCAGGGCGCACGCGCACCAAGGCACCGATAGCCACATCCCGCACCTCGACCTCACGCCATTGGCCGTCAGCCTGCTGCACCGTGGCCAGGTCCGGGCTCAGTTGCATCAGCCCACCGATGGCATTACGGGCGCGGTCCAGCGAGCGCGCCTCGATCAGTTCGGCGACCGTGAACAGCACCATGACCATGGCCGCCTCCGGCCATTGGCCGATCAGCACGGCACCGGTCACGGCGATGCTCATCAATGCATTGATGTTGAGGTTGCGGTTCTTCAGGGCGATCCAGCCCTTCTTGTAGGTGCCCAGGCCACAGCCGAGGATGGCTGCCAGCGCCAACAGCGCCACGACCCACTCCGGAGCCTTGCCGGAGAAGTGCACGAGCTCGGCGGCGATCGCCGCCACACCGGACAACGCGAGCGGCCACCAGCGGGTCTGGTGGACCTGGGGCGCAGCTGGGGCATCATCACCCTCACTGCTCACAGGCTCGGCCTTCATTCCCAGGCTGTCGATGGCCTGCTCGATCTGGGCCGTACCCTCCAGCGTGTGGTGCACGCCGAGCACGCGGTTGATCAGGTTGAATTCCAGTTGTTCGATGCCCGCCAGCTTGCCGAGCTTGTCCTGGATCAGGCTCTGCTCGGTCGGGCAGTCCATGGCCTCGATGCGGAAACGGCTGAGCCGCGCCTGGCCACTGGCCCTCTCGGTCAATTGCACCCTGGCTGGCGCGGCACTGGAGCTGCAGCAACCGTGACCATGGGAGGCATGGCTGTGCGCCTTGTCGCCATGATCGTGATCATGGCCGTGGTCATGCTGATGTTCGGGGCTGACAGGCTGGTTCATGGAATCATCCTTAACGTGAGCGCTGACCTCTGCAGGTATCCACAGAGTGGGTTGTTGCCAAGTGAACACCCTGTAGCCACTATAGGGTCAAGCCCCTTTCCTGGAGATTGCCATGAAGATCGGAGAACTGGCCAAGGCCACCGAGTGCGCCGTGGAGACCATCCGCTACTACGAGCGCGAGCAATTGCTACCGGCCCCCGCCCGCACCGAAGGCAACTACCGGCAATACACCCAGGCCCATGTGGAGCGCCTGACCTTCATCCGCAACTGCCGCACCCTGGACATGACCCTGGACGAAATCCGCAGCCTGTTGCGCCTGCGCGACAGCCCGGACGACTCGTGCGGCAGCGTCAATGCGCTGATCGACGAGCATATCGAGCATGTGCAGGCGAGAATCGATGGGTTGATGGCGCTGCAGGCGCAGTTGGTGGAGCTGCGCCAGCAGTGCAACGCCAAAGGATCGGAGTGCGCGATCCTTCAGCAACTGGAGACGAACGGGGCGGTATCGGTACCCGAAACCGAGCACTCCCACGTGGGACGCAGTCACGGGCATTGAGGGGGGCTACGAAGCAGCCCAGCCCTCTAAAGGTCAGACCGCCATCGGCGCGGTCATCGGCGCATGGTGCTCGTACCCTTCCAGCCAGAAGTCGCTCGGCTCGATCTTCTCCAGCCACTCGGGCTCGTACTGGCCCGTCTCTGCGAACGCCGGCACGCGGTCGCTGATCACCAGTTTCGGCGCCGCCAATGGCTCGCGCTTCATCTGCTCGTTCAGCATGTCCAGGTGGTTTTCATACACATGGGCATCGCCGATGAAATAGGTGAACCAGCGCGGGGTGTAGCCGGTCAGGCGGCCGAACAGCGACAGCAGCGCCGCGCCTTCGGTGAGGTTGAACGGTGTGCCCAGGCCCAGGTCGTTGGAACGGATGTAGAGCGTCAGGGAAATTTCCTTGGTCTCGACATTGGGGTGGAACTGATACAGCAGGTGGCACGGCGGCAGGGCCATTTCATCGAGCTGGGCGCAGTTCCAGCCGTGGAACAGAATGCGGCGGCTGCCCGGGTCGTGGGCGATGGTGTCCAGGCACTGGCGCACCTGGTCGATGGCCTTGTACAGGATGACGAACGCCTGGCCGTCTTCTTCATCCTGGGCGATGCGGCGAAAGCCTGCCTTCTCGGCCATCTCGATGGCCGCCGGGTTGCTCAGCGGGATGCGCTTGTAGCCCGGCCACTGGCGCCATTGCACGCCGTAGATTTCACCCAGGTCGTCGTGGCCCTGGCGGAAGGGATTGGCCAGCCACTGAGCGTTCTCGTTGGCGTTCTGGTCCCAGACCTTGCAGCCCAACTCACGGAACTGCCCGGCATTCTTCACGCCGCGCAAAAAACCCACCATCTCGCCGATCGCCGACTTGAACGCCAACTTGCGCGTGGTGATGGCCGGGAAGCCCTTCTGCAGGTCGAAACGCAGCATGGCGCCCGGCAGGCTGATGGTGCGGATGCCGGTGCGGTTTTCCTGCAACGTACCGTTTTCGATGACGTCGCGGACCAGGTCTAGATACTGTTTCATGGCTTACCTGTAGCAAGAACGGCAGGGGGATCGCCCCTGCCGTGAGAGTCAAACGGTGGCCTTGGCCGTAGGTTTGCGGTTGTAGGCCCACCAGATCAGGAAGATGCCGCCGGCGATCATCGGCACGCAGAGCAACTGACCCATGGTCAACCAGCCGAAGGCGATGTACCCCAGCTGGGCGTCGGGTACCCGCACGAATTCCACGATGAAGCGGAAAATCCCGTAGAACAGCGCGAACATGCCGGAAACGGCCATGGTCGGACGCGGTTTGCGCGAGTACAGCCAAAGGATGACGAATAATGCCACACCTTCGAGGGCGAACTGGTACAACTGCGACGGGTGACGCGGCAGTTGCGCCGGGTCGCTGAACGGCGGGAAGACCATCGCCCAAGGCAGGTCGGTGGCCTTGCCCCACAGCTCGGCGTTGATGAAATTGCCGATGCGCCCGGCGCCCAGGCCGATCGGCACCAGCGGGGCGACGAAGTCCATCAGCTCGAAGAACGACTTGTTGTTGCGCTTGCCGAACCACAGTGCCGCCAGCATCACGCCGATGAAGCCACCGTGGAACGACATGCCGCCCTTCCAGACCTCGAAGATCAACGTCGGATTGGCCAAGTACTGGTGCAGGTCATAGAACAGCACATAGCCCAGGCGCCCACCGACGATCACCCCCATGGACAGCCAGAACACCAGATCGGAGAGTTTCTCGCGGGTCCAGGTGGGGTCGAAGCGGTTCAACCGGCGCGAGGCCAGCAGCCAGGCGCCGCCGATGCCGATCAGGTACATCAGGCCGTACCAGTGGATTTTCAGCGGCCCGATGGCCACGGCCACGGGGTCGATCTGCGGGTAAGGCAGCATTGTCATTCCTCTCGGGTTAAATCAAAAAGCTCAGACCGACGCAAAACAGCAGCGCGGCGAACAGACGCTTGAGCAAACGCGGCGACAACCTGTGCGCCAGGCGGGCACCGAATCGGGCGAAGAACATGCTGGTGACCGCGATGCCCACCAGCGCAGGAAGATAGACGTAACCGATGCTGTGAGCCGGCAGGTGCTGCTCGTTCCAGCCCAGCCACATGAAGCTCAGGGCACTGGCCACGGCAATCGGCAAACCACAGGCCGACGAGGTCGCCACTGCCTGCTGCATCGGCAGGCTGCGCCAGGTCAGGAACGGCACGGTCAGCGAGCCGCCGCCGATGCCAAAGATCGCCGAGGCCCAGCCGATCACGCTGCCAGCAGCGGTCAGGCCGGGCTTGCCGGGTATGCCGCGGCTGGCCTTGGGCTTGAGGTCCAGGGCCATCTGCGCGGCGATCACCAGGGCGAACACGCCGATGATCTTCTGCAGCATCGGGCCTTGGATCAGCGAGGCAGTCTTGGCCCCGACCAGCGCACCGAGCAGGATGCCAAGGGTCATCCAGGCGAAGATCGGCCACTGCACCGCGCCCTTGCGCTGATGCTCAAGCACGGCATTGATCGACGTGAAGACGATGGTCGCGAGCGACGTGCCGACGGCCAAGTGAGTCAGTACCGACGGGTCGAAGCCCTGCAGGGTGAAGCTGAACACCAGCACCGGCACGATGATGATGCCACCGCCCACACCGAACAGCCCGGCCAACACACCGGCGCAGGCCCCCAACAGCAGATAGAGTACGAATTCCATTCGTCGCCCCTTATGGAAACAATCCGCCATGGTAGCGGAAGCCAGCCCCGTGGCTCTAGTGAACTCTCTGTCAGGTGATGGATAGACGCAGGCCTAGTGGGTAGAGTGGCCAAAACAACCGAGGCCCTGACATGTGCCTGATCGTTTTCGCCTGGCGGCCGGGGCACGCCCTGCCGCTGATCGTCGCGGCCAACCGTGACGAGTTCTACGCCCGCCCGACCCAAGCCCTGGCCGCCTGGGAGGACGCCCCGGGCGTGCATGCCGGTCGCGACCTGGAAGCCGGTGGCACCTGGCTGGGCATAGGCCCCCAGGGACGCTTCGCGGCGCTGACCAACATCCGTGACCC
Organism: Pseudomonas sp. HMSC08G10; assembly: GCF_001808425.1. NCBI lineage: Bacteria > Pseudomonadati > Pseudomonadota > Gammaproteobacteria > Pseudomonadales > Pseudomonadaceae > Pseudomonas > Pseudomonas sp. HMSC08G10. Next base: position 137,073 of record NZ_KV793294.1, read on the forward strand.
ACAACAGCCACTCGGGCCACGCTCACGCGGCGAGCTGGTGACGGCGTATCTGCGCGGGGACCTGGGCGTGGAGGCTTATCTCGACCACGTGGCCAGCCGCAGCAGCCAGTACTCAGGATTCAATCTACTGGTGGGCGATGCCGGGCAGCTGGGTTACCTGAACGCACGCCAGACCTCGCCGCGCCTGCTGGAGCCTGGGGTGTACGGGCTGTCCAATGCCGGGCTGGATACGCCCTGGCCCAAGCTGATCAAGGCGCGTAGTGGGCTGGAGGCGTTACTTGAGGATCCTCAGCCAGAGCATCTGCTGGCGTTGCTCGCCGATGCAGCGCCGGCCCATGAAAGCGATCTGCCGGAAACTGGCGTGGGGCTGGCGACCGAGAAGCTGCTGTCGAGCGTGTTCATTGCCAGCCAGAACTATGGAACACGGGCGAGTACGGTATTGCTGGTCGATGACCAAGGGCGGCGGCGAATCATCGAGCGCAGTTTCGGGCCCTTTGGCGGGCACTTGGGAGAGGTCGAGCTGCTGGTTTGAAAGGCATTGGTGTACCGGCCTCTTCGCGGGTTTACCCACGAAGAGGCCAGGAGTGATGTCAGAGGGTCTTGTTGGCCCCAGGCCCGATCATCCGCGCCAGCCCCAGGTTCTTCAGGGCCAACTGCAGCGAGCTGTGGATAACCTGCGGGTTGTCATGGCTCATGGCATCGACCAGCAGTTCCTTGGCCTTGCTCATGTTGATCTGACGCAGCATCCACTTCACCTTTGGCAGGTTTGTGGCGTTCATCGACAGGCTATCGAAGCCCATCGCCATAAGCAGCACGGCGGCAGCTGGATCGCCGGCCATCTCACCGCAAATGCTCACCGGCTTGCCTTCTTCATGGGCGACGCTGACCACGGTCTGCAAGGCCTGAAGCACCGCCGGATGCAAGTAGTCGTAGAGGTCGGCGACGCGCGGGTTGTTCCGATCGACCGCCAACAGGTACTGGGTAAGGTCGTTGGAACCGACCGACAGGAAGTCCACCTGCCGCGCAAGCTCGCGGGTCTGATAAACCGCAGCAGGAATTTCGACCATCACCCCGACCGGCGGCATCGGCACATCGGTGCCTTCGTCCCGCACCTCGCCCCAGGCGCGGTGGATCAGGTGCAGCGCCTCTTCCAGCTCATGGATGCCAGAGATCATCGGCAGCAGAATGCGTAAATTGTTCAGGCCCTCGCTGGCCTTGAGCATGGCGCGGGTCTGCACCAGGAAGATTTCCGGGTGGTCGAGGGTCACACGGATGCCACGCCAGCCCAGGAAGGGGTTTTCTTCCTTGATCGGGAAGTACGAAAGCGCCTTGTCGCCGCCGATATCGAGGCTGCGCATGGTCACAGGCAGCGGATGGAACGCCTGCAGCTGCTCACGGTAGATCGTCAGCTGTTCCTTCTCGCTGGGGAAGCGCTGGTTGATCATGAAAGGCACTTCGGTGCGGTACAGGCCCACGCCTTCGGCACCACGCTGCTGGGCACGGGCGACATCGGCCAGCAGCCCCGTGTTGACCCACAACGGCATGCGGTGGCCATCCGGGGTCACGCAGGGCAGCTCACGCAGGGCATCCAGCCCCTGGGCCAGCTGGCGCTCCTCCTCGACCACATCGCTGTACTGCTTGCGCAGCACCTCGCCCGGGTTGGTGAACACCTCACCCTTGTAGCCGTCGACGATCATCTCGATGCCGTCGACTTTCGAGTACGGCAGGTCGACCAGGCCCATGACCGTCGGGATGCCCATGGCCCGAGCCAGGATCGCCACGTGGGAGTTGCCCGAACCGAGTACCGACACCAGGCCGACCAGCTTGCCCTCCGGGACCTCGCCAAGCATCGCCGGGGTCAGCTCCTCGCTGACCAGAATGGTGTTGTCCGGGTATACCAACGTCTGCGAGCGCGCCTCCTGGAGATAGGCCAGCAGGCGCCGGCCCAGGTCCTTGACGTCCGATGCCCGCTCACGCAGGTAATCGTCGTCCATCAACTCGAAGCGGCTGACGTGCTCGCCCACCACCTGGCGCAGGGCGCCCTGGGCCCATTGGCCGGTCTTGATGACCTGCGCCACCTCGCCGCCCAGGGCCGCATCCTCGAGCATCATCAGGTAGACGTCGAACAGCGCGCGCTCTTCCGGGCGCAGCTGGGTGGCGAGCTTGGCCGACAACTTGCGCATGTCGGCGCGCACACCCTCCAAAGCGGTGTTGAACAACTTGAGTTCAGTGTCGATGTCCTCGACGGTCTTGTCCGGGACCACTTCCAGATCGGCCGGCGGCAGCATCACCACGGCCTTGCCGACGGCAGCGCCCGGCGAGCCAGGCACACCGACGAAGCGCGCCTCCTGGATGCCCTTGCCCTGGCGGCCCAGGCCACGGATGGAGCCGGTGGCCTCGGCATGGGCGATAACGCCTGCGAGCTGGGCGCTCATGGTGACCAGGAAGGCTTCTTCGCCTTCGTCGAACTGGCGGCGCTCCTTTTGCTGGATGACCAACACCCCGACCACACGACGGTGGTGGATGATCGGTGCACCGAGGAAGGAGGCGAAGCGCTCCTCGCCGGTTTCGGCGAAGTAGCGATAACGGGGGTGGGCGGCGGCGTCTTCGAGGTTCAGCGGCTCTTCCCGGGTACCGACCAGGCCAACCAGGCCTTCGTTGGGGGCCATGCTGACCTTGCCGATGGAGCGTTTGTTCAAGCCCTCGGTGGCCATGAGCACGAAACGGTTGGTATCCGGATCGAGCAGGTAGACCGAGCAGACCTGGCTGCCCATGGCTTCCTTGACGCGCAAGACAATGATCCCCAACGCCGTCTTGAGATCTTTGGCGGAGTTCACTTCCTGGACGATCTTGCGCAGCGTATTGAGCATGGCTCGGGGTCGGACTCCGTCGTCAGTCGCGCGTCAACAGGCGCGGGGCTAGCTCTTTCAAGGCGCGGCGATAGACCTCACGCTTGAATGTCACCACCTGGCCCAAGGGATACCAGTAGCTGACCCAACGCCAGCCGTCGAATTCCGGCTTGCCGGTCAGGTCCATGCGTACCCGCTGCTCATTGCTCACAAGGCGCAGCAGGAACCACTTCTGTTTCTGGCCAATGCACAGGGGCTGGCTGTGGGTGCGCACCAGGCGCTGGGGTAAACGATAACGCAACCAGCCACGGGTGCAGGCAAGAATTTCCACATCCTCGCGTTCCAGGCCTACTTCTTCGTTCAGCTCGCGGTACAGGGCGTCTTCCGGCGTCTCGTCAGGGTTGATGCCACCCTGGGGGAATTGCCAGGCATCCTGGTTGATCCGTCGAGCCCATAGCACCTGCCCGGCATCATTCGTAAGAATGATCCCGACATTGGGGCGAAAACCATCCGGGTCGATCACGGCAGCAACCTCGCAAACGCATGTCAACGCATTGTTCCACAAAGCTCACGAGCGCAGCAACGCGCCCGCCAAGCTTATGTGCGGCGAGGTGAAAACTCTGTGTTCCATGGGGTCTTGCCAAGGCCCGGCTCATGAACGTCGCCGAGGGTCTGTAACGATATACCGCGGTTTCATGAAGGGTTGGTGACGGAGCATCGGAGCTGCGCCAGCGCCTACCTTTCAAAGCGGATCCAGGTGGAAGCTGGCCAAGCCTGCGATGGGGCGTGGAACGGCCCCTTGGGGCTCAGATCGGCTTGGCGCCCATCAGTCCGGCGATGGAGAGCAAGCACACGCCACTGATCAACGCCAACGCCAGGGTCAAGCGCAACCCCGTGGGTTCAGCCTTGCGCAGACGGTTGAGACGGACCAACAACCACCAGGCAGTGAACGCGCCCACGCTGTAGATGACGCTGGAGGCCAGTAACCACGTCTGCCCCAGGGGCCAGCCGATCAGGTGCACCAGCCACCAACCGGTGAACGGCATGCTCACCAAGCAAACGCCCATCAACAACCAGACAAACACCAGAGGCCGGCGCAGCAGCTTGCCGTAGGCCTCGGCATCGCCACGACGGCGGGCAGCGACGGTCCAGATCGACAGGCCCAGCGCGCCCAGTAGCAACAACACGGTGGCACCGATGTGCAGGGCCTTGAGGGTGGTCAGGTATTCCATGTCTTCACGTCCTTGAGCGATAGGGCAAGCTTAGTCGTTTAGCCCAGGAACAGCTTGTAGGCCGGGTTATCGGTCTCGTCCCAGTACGGGTAGCCGATCTTGGCCAGTGCCGCCGGTACCAGGTGGCGTTCGTCGTCCGGTACCTGCAAGCCTGCGACCACTCGGCCATCGGCTGCGCCGTGGTTGCGGTAGTGGAACATGGAGATGTTCCAGCGACCGCCGAGTTTGTTGAGGAAATTGAACAGCGCCCCTGGGCGCTCGGGGAACTCGAAGCGCAGCACCATCTCGTCGCTGGCCCCTGCCGAGTGCCCGCCGACCATGTGGCGGATATGCAGCTTGGCCAGTTCGTTGTCGGTCAGGTCGGTGACAGGGAAGCCTTGCTCGGTCAGTTGTTGGACCAGCATTGCCCGCGGATCGGTTTCAGGGTGAGTCTGCACGCCAACGAAGATGTGCGCTTCCTTGTCGGCGTGGTAACGGTAGTTGAACTCGGTGATCTGGCGCTTGCCGATCGCCTCGCAGAATGCCTTGAAGCTGCCCGGTCGCTCTGGAATGGTCACAGCGATGATCGCCTCGCGCTTTTCGCCCAGTTCGGCGCGCTCGGCCACATGGCGCAGGCGGTCGAAATTGACGTTGGCACCCGAGTCGATCGCCACCAGGGTCTGGCCGGATACGCCATACAGCTCGACGTATTTCTTGATGCCCGCCACGCCCAAGGCGCCTGCAGGTTCGGTGATCGAGCGGGTATCGTCGTAGATATCCTTGATGGCAGCGCAAATCTCGTCGGTGCTGACTGTCACTACCTCGTCCACATGGTGTCGGCAGATGTCGAAGGTATGCTGGCCGATCTGCGCCACCGCCACGCCGTCGGCGAACAGGCCGACCTGCGGTAGCACCACGCGCTCGCCTGCAGCCATCGCGGCCTGCAGGCAGTTGGAATCGTCCGGCTCGACGCCGATCACCTTGATCTCGGGACGCAGGTACTTCACGTAGGCGGCGATGCCGGCGATCAGGCCACCGCCGCCGACAGGCACGAAGATCGCGTCCAGGCGCCCAGGGTGCTGGCGCAAGATCTCCATGGCCACCGTGCCTTGACCGGCAATGGTGTGAGGGTCGTCATAGGGGTGGATGTAAACGAAGCCCTTTTCGTCCACCAGCTTGAGCGAATACGCCAGCGCCTCGGGGAAGGAGTCGCCGTGCAGCACCACCTTGCCGCCGCGCGAGCGCACGCCTTCGACCTTGATCTCCGGGGTGGTCTTAGGCATCACGATCGTTGCCTTGATACCCAGTTCGCGCGCCGCCAGTGCCACACCTTGGGCATGGTTGCCGGCCGAGGCGGTGACCACGCCGCGGGCCAGTTCTTCTGGGCTCAGCTGCGCCAGTTTGTTGTACGCCCCACGGATCTTGAAGGAGAACACCGGCTGCAGATCCTCGCGCTTGAGCAAGACCTGGTTGCCCAGCCGCTTGCTCAACTGGCCAGCGCTCTGCAGCGGGGTTTCGACCGCGACGTCGTAGACGCGCGAGGTGAGGATCTTCTTGACGTACTGTTCGAGCATCGGGAAAGCATCACTGGCCGCGGGACAAGGCCTGGGAGTCTACCGCAGCGCTACGTCGGGCGACCACAGCGAAACCGAGGTTTTGCCGGCACTTGCGTCTATAATACCGGGCTTTGAAATCCCGCCCCTCTCGGAGCCCGCATGACCCAGGACCAACTCAAACAGGCCGTCGCCCAGGCTGCCGTCGACTTCATTCTGCCCAAGCTGGATGAGAAAAGCGTCGTCGGCGTCGGCACCGGTTCGACCGCCAACTTCTTCATCGATGCCCTGGCCAAGCACAAGACCGCCTTCGACGGCGCTGTCGCCAGCTCCGAAGCCACCGCCGAGCGCCTGAAGTCCCACGGCATCCCGGTGTACGAACTCAACAGTGTCAGCGAACTGGAGTTCTATGTGGACGGTGCCGACGAGAGCGATGCACACCTGAACCTGATCAAGGGCGGCGGTGCGGCCCTGACACGGGAGAAGATCGTCGCGGCGGTGGCCAAGACCTTCATCTGCATCGCCGACGCCAGCAAGCTGGTGCCCGTGCTGGGCGCCTTCCCGCTGCCGGTCGAGGTGATCCCCATGGCCCGCAGCCACGTGGCTCGCCAGCTGGTCAAGCTCGGCGGCGACCCGGTGTATCGCGAAGGCGTGGTGACCGACAACGGCAACGTCATTCTCGACGTGCACAACCTGCAAATCACCGACCCGGTCGGCCTGGAGTCGCAGATCAACGCCATCGTCGGCGTGGTCACCAACGGCCTGTTCGCGGCCCGTCCGGCGGACCTGCTGCTGCTCGGCACCGCCGAAGGCGTCAAGACGCTCAAGGCCGAGTAACCCTTCTGGGGCTGCATTGCAGCCCATTGAAGACTTCGCCAGTTTCCACCGGTATCCGGTGGGAATTGGCGACTTTGAGCTCAGACCTGCTCGCGACCCGCGTTCAATCTGTCGATTGCCTGAAGACGTAGAACAGGTTCGGCTCGCTGACCAGATAGATGGTCCCCTCCTCGTCCATGGCCAGGCCCTCGGCCTGCGGCACACTGCGTTTGAGCCCCTGGAAGCCTTTGTTCAACGAAAGCGTGCTCAGCGGCCGGCCCTCCACATCCAGTTCCACCACCAACCGGGACTCATCCGACAGCGCCAGCAAATGCCCCGTGCGCTCGTCGAACTGCAGGCTCGACAGGTCACGCACGAACAACCGCGAATCGCGCTTGCGGTCCTGCACCACATGCACCGCATAGGGTTTTCCGGGTTTTCCGTGGGGGAAGCCGTGAATCTCGTAGATCATCATCGGGTCGCGCTCCTTGGCCACGAACAGGCGCTTGCCTGCCGAGTCGTAGGCCAGGCCTTCGAAGCCCTTGTTGCCATTACGACCAATGGCCAAGGTGAGCTGCTCGGCATCGTTGGCGTCGAGAAACAGCGTGTCGTCGTCCAGATGCACGCGGATCAGCCGCTGCTCACGCTCGTCAGTGATCACATAACTGTTGGTCCCCACGTATTCCACCGCCTCGGGATCGCCGAAGCCGGTCAGGGGGACGCGGCGCAGGATGCGACCTTCTAGCGACAGTTCGATGAGTTCGGAGCGTTTGTTGGTGACGGTGAAGAGGGTCTTGCGGTCGGGGTCGAAGGTCAGCGCCGAGATATCGTCATCCAACCCTGCGATAGGCTGGGCTTCGAGCGTCACACGGTAACGATCAAGGCCTATACCCTGCTCGGCAGGCTGCCACCAAGCCTGAAGATTGAACCAGCCACGCTCGAACAGACGAAACTCATGGGCGGCCAATCCACCCGCCAGCAGCGCAAGGCATGGCACCAGAACAAGGAACAGGCGTGAACGACGACACATGAAGATAGATCCGATAAGAAAGGCCGGAATCTAATCATGGTCGACTGAAATAAAACTTAATGCCGTCAGTTCTTTCTGAAACGATAGAAAAGGTCTGGCTCACTCACCATGTACAGGTTGCCTTGGTCATCCGTCGCCACGCCCTCGGCGCGCGGAATGGTGTGCTTCAAGCCGTTGAAACCGCCGAGCAACGTCATGAAGCTGACCTGTTTGCCCTTTTCGTCCAGTTCCAGCAGCAAGTTGGAATCAGCCGACAAGACCAGCAAATGGCCCGTGCGGGGATCGACCCACAAGGCGGAGAGATTGCGCACATCGAGCTGGTCGCTGGGCACAACCTGCTTTTCGCCTTTGAGCGGGCTTTTGCCATCGGTGCTCCAGGCATACAGTTTGGGCGGACGCTCTTCACCCAACAGCAGACGCTGGCGGACAGGGTCCCAGGCGATGGCCTCGAAACCCTTGTTGCTGTTGGCTGACTTGCCCAGGTCGTGGTGCGGATGGTCCGCGTAGGTCAAGCTGGTGGTGCTGGCATCCACGCTCACTAGGGTCATGTCATGCTTGCGCTCGTCGACAATCGCGATCTGGCCATCGGCCAACACCGCGACCCCTTCGGGGTTGTCCCAGCCCACCAGCGGGATCTTGCGCAGCACATCACCCTCGAGGCTCAGCTCGACCAGGAAAGGGTTGTTCCCCATTACCGCGAACAGGGTCCGGGTAAACGGGTTGAACGCCAGGTCCGATGGCTCATCGTCCGACATGTCCGGCAATACCTTGGCATCGATGTCCGCCACGTAGTCCGGCAGCCAGACGCTTTCACCGCGCTCGACCTTACTCTCGAAGCGCTCCTTGACCCACAGCACGGCGCGATCGTCCCAATGCATGATCACCGCCAGGACATAGCCCAACACTGCGACTACCCCTACCCATACCTGCCAACGACGGAAAATACCGCGCTTGCGAACTGGGCGTGGAGCACTGGAGGTAAATGCCATAGAAGAGCGCTTCCTGGTATCGCCGAGTTCTCCCTAACTTCGGCTAATGAAATATCCGGGGCATTATCCGGATGATTTGTGAAAAAAACGGCAAATATCGCGTTGAATACGATGACAGCCCGACAAGACTGCCATCGTCAGCGGGTCACAACACGCGGCTTTCGAAGCGGCTCGCGCCGGGAAGCTCCAACACCAGCTCATCGCCCACGCTCAAGGGGCCGACGCCAACGGGTGTACCGGTGAGGATGACATCACCCGGGAGCAGGGAGAAGTGGGCGGCAATATGCTGGATGACCGGCACGATGGGGTTGAGCATCATCGCGCTGTTGCCGTCCTGGCGGACTTCGCCATTGATCGACAGGCGAATGCCGATATCGGTCAGGTCCTCGAAGGTGTCGGCGACCACGAACGGCGGCAGGACGCAGGCACCGTCGAAGCTCTTGGCCAGTTCCCAAGGCAGGCCCTTCTCCTTGAGCTTGGCCTGCACGTCGCGCAGGGTCAGGTCCAAGGCCGGGGCAAAGCCGGAAATGGCATCGCGCACTTCTTCTTCGCTGGGGTGGGTCGACAGCGGCTTGCCGACCAGCACGGCAATCTCCGCTTCATAATGCACGGCCCCCCGCTCGATCGGGATCTTGAAACCACCCTCCAAGGGCACCACACAACTGCCGGGCTTTATGAACAGCAGAGGCTCGCTGGGGATTGGGTTGTCCAGCTCCTTGGCATGTTCGGCGTAGTTACGGCCTATGCAGACCACCTTGCCCAGGGGAAAGTGGATGCGCGTGCCGTCTAGGTACTGGTGCTGGTAACTCATGGCCGACTCCTCTGGATACTGCGTACTTATTCAGGAGCGAAGATCTTACCCGGATTCATGATGCCGTTCGGGTCGAACACTCCCTTTATTGCCTTCATGCAGGCAATTTCCTCAGGCGAGCGGCTGTAGCCCAGGTAGTCGCGCTTGGTCATGCCCACGCCATGCTCGGCGGAGATCGAGCCGTTGTAACGCTGGACGATCTCGAACACCCATTTGTTGACCTTGGCGCAGGTGGCGAAAAACGCGTCCTTGGCCATGTCATCGGGCTTGAGGATGTTCAGGTGCAGGTTGCCGTCGCCGATATGGCCGTACCAGACCACTTCGAAGTCCGGATAGTGCTGACCGACGATGGCATCGATGTCCCGCAGGAACGCCGGCACCTTCGAAACCGTGACGGAAATGTCGTTCTTGTAGGGTGTCCAGTGGGAAATGGTTTCGGAGATGTACTCGCGCAGTTTCCATAGGTTCTTGAGTTGGGTCTCGCTCTGGCTCATCACGCCATCGAGTACCCAGCCCTGCTCGACGCAATGCTCGAAGGTGGCCAGGGCTTCGTTGGCCACATCTTCGGTGCTGGCTTCGAACTCCAGCAGGGCATAGAACGGGCAATCGGTCTCGAACGGCGGCGGCACGTCGCCACGCCCCATGACCTTGGCCAAGGCCCTGTCGGAGAAAAATTCGAACGCGGTGAGGTCGAGCCTGCCCTGGAAGGCATGCAGCACTGGCATGATCGAGTCGAAGTCCGGCGTACCCAACACCATGGCGGTCAAGTTGCGCGGCGCACGGTCCAGACGCAGCGTGGCCTCGACCACGAAGCCCAGGGTGCCTTCGGCGCCAATGAACAACTGACGCAGGTCGTAGCCGGTGGCGTTCTTGATCAGGCCCTTGTTCAACTCGAGCAGCTCACCCTTGCCGATCACCACTTTCAGCCCTGCTACCCAGTTACGGGTCATGCCATAGCGAATGACCTTGATGCCGCCGGCATTGGTGCCGATGTTGCCACCGATCTGACTGGAGCCCGACGAGGCGAAATCCACCGGGTAATAAAGGCCGTTGTCCTCGGCGAACTGCTGCAACTGGCGAGTGATCACGCCCGGTTGGCACACCACGGTGCGGTCGAAGGCGTTGAAGTCGAGGATCCGGTTCATGTAGTCGAAGGCCACCACCACCTCGCCGTTGGCGGCCACCGCGGCGGCAGAGAGGCCGGTGCGCCCGCCCGAGGGCACCAACGCGACTTGATGTCGATTGGCCCAGGCGACAATGGCCTGCACCTGCTCGATGGTCCGAGGGAAGACGATCGCCGAGGGCGCCGGTGGATAGTGCTTGGTCCAGTCCTTGCCGTAGGCCTCCAGCGAAGCCGGGTCGGTAAGAACCTTGCTCGGGTCGACCAGGGTCATCAGTTCATCAAGTACCGCGGTGTTGGTCATCGGCTGAACTCTCGAACCATTCATAGTCACCCTGAGCACTCTTCACCTGTCGGGATAAGCTCAGATTCTGTCGCGTATGCTAGCATAGCGCTCCCGCCGTTCGTGCTAAGGCCGACACCGCGCCGCTTTACCCCCTGCCATTTTTTCTCCGGGATACAGGTTTACGCAGATGAGCAAGACTTCTCTCGACAAGAGCAAGATCAAGTTCCTTCTTCTTGAAGGTGTGCACCAGAATGCGGTCGATACCCTCAAGGCTGCCGGGTACACCAATATCGAGTACCTCACTGGTTCCTTGCCGGAAGCAGAGCTTAAGGAAAAGATCGCTGATGCCCACTTCATCGGCATTCGCTCCCGCACCCAGCTGACCGAAGAGATCTTCGACTGCGCGAAGAAACTGGTCGCTGTCGGCTGCTTCTGCATCGGTACCAACCAGGTCGACCTGAACGCAGCCCGCGAGCGCGGTATCGCCGTGTTCAACGCGCCATTCTCCAACACCCGCTCCGTTGCCGAGCTGGTGCTGGCCGAAGCCATCCTGCTGCTGCGTGGCATCCCCGAGAAGAACGCTTCCTGCCACCGTGGCGGCTGGATCAAGAGCGCGGCCAATTCCTTCGAGATCCGTGGCAAGAAACTGGGCATCGTCGGCTACGGCTCGATCGGCACCCAATTGTCGGTCCTGGCCGAAAGCCTGGGCATGCAGGTCTACTTCTACGATCCGCTGACCAAGCTGCCGCTGGGCAACGCCACCCAGGTGACCAGCCTGCACGAGCTGCTGGGCCTGGCCGACATCGTCTCGCTGCACGTGCCTGAGCTGCCATCCACCCAGTGGATGATCGGCGAGAAGGAAATCCGTGCGATGAAGAAGGGCTCGATCCTGATCAACGCCGCCCGTGGCACCGTGGTCGAGCTCGACCACCTGGCTGCCGCGATCAAGGACCAGCATCTGATCGGCGCCGCCATCGACGTCTTCCCGGTCGAGCCGCGCTCCAACGACGAGCAGTTCGAAAGCCCGCTGCGCGGCCTGGACAACGTGATCCTGACCCCACACATCGGTGGTTCCACCGCCGAAGCCCAGGCCAACATCGGCCTGGAAGTGGCCGAAAAGCTGGTCAAGTACAGCGACAACGGTACGTCCGTATCGTCGGTCAACTTCCCCGAAGTTGCCCTCCCGGCGCACCCAGGCAAGCACCGCCTGCTGCACATCCACCAAAACATCCCCGGCGTACTCAGCGAAATCAACAAAGTCTTCGCCGAAAACGGGATCAACATCTCCGGTCAGTTCCTGCAGACCGACGAGAAAGTGGGTTACGTGGTCATCGACGTGGATGCCGAATACTCGGACCTGGCGCAGGAAAAACTCCAGCAGGTCAAGGGCACTATCCGCTCTCGCGTGCTGTTCTAAGTTACTGCGTCACATAAAACAGGAGGCCTGCGGGGCCTCCTTTTTTTTGCCTGTGCATTGGCGGTGTTTGTTTCACGGATAAACCCGCCACCACAGGTCATGTGTCGCTCTGGAAACCTCTCGCTGCGCCTGGAGGGCCGCGAAAAGGTCGGGATTTACTTCACCTGCACGGTGATCTTCTGGGACTCGACGCTTGGCTTGAATGGCACATGGAACCGGTCCCCCAGGACTAGCTGCAGGGTGTGCTTGCCCGGCGCCAGTGTGATGGTGGCTTCGGTCTGCGCCTTGCCGAAGTGCAACACTTGCGGGCCGGCCGGCAGTGGCGCGTTGTTCTCCGGCATCAAGGTGGTCGGCAGCGGCTGGTCAGCCGCAGGCTCTTTGTCGACATCAACCAGCAGGTGATGGTGACCCGTGTGCGGGGTCGCATCGCCCGCAGGCTTGAGCCCCATGCCCTCGATGCCGAACTTGACCGTGAAGGTCTTGTCGACGGTCGCTCCGTCAGCGGGGGAAACGATGAAGACCTTGGCGCCCTCGGGCGGCTCCTGACTCTTCAGCGCGTCCGCGGCGCCCGCGAACACCGACACCCCCATCAACAAGCCGGCAACGGCAGCACGCGAAAATAGGCTGTTCATTCACATCTCCTGTGTTTCACTTTCATTGACTACTGTCCATTAACGAACCGCAGCGATAAATCACCATAGTTCAATTGGGCGCCAAGGTCTTGCCGGACAGGACCAGAAAAAATGATCGACGCTCAAAACATTGCAGCGCAGCTAAGGTCATAGCCTGCATTCGACCGTAACAAGTCAGAAAGTCGCGGCGAAACATATTCAACTGCCAAAAGAAAATGGGGGCATTCATGCGTTTGAGCACTGGCGTACTGCTGGCACTTTTGATCAGCCCATTGGCCCAGGCCGAGCTGATAGACGAAGTCAACGACCGGGGCGAGCTGCGCATTGCCGTGCAATCCGATACCCCACCCTACGCCTACAAGGAAAACGAACACCTGACCGGCTTCGAGATCGAGCTGGGCCAGGCCATCGCCAAGGAACTGGACGTGCGTGCACAATTCGTCGAGGCCCCCGCGGACCAGTTGCTGCCTGGCGTTCAGAGCGGCAAGTTCGACATCGCCCTCGATCAGCTCGATGCCAAACAGACACTCGATGGGCAATTGGATATCAGTCAGCCCTATGGCGCCGACGCACGGGTGATTCCATTTCAGAAGGACAACCCGGCGTTCGAAAGCGCTGTGAACAATGCCCTGCAGCGCATCAAGGACGACGGCCGTCTGACGGCATTGGAACAGAAGTGGCTCAAGAACCAGGCAGCGAGCCAGTGATGGCCTGCCAAACGCTGCAGGGGGCATCGGCCTTTATCGTCTGGCGAATCCTTGCTAGTGGCTCATACCTTCCAGCGCTCGCTGTGCGTCTTCGAGCTCCAGCTCGCTGAACACCAGCACGCCTTCGCGGCGCAACAGCGCTGTGGTCACCCCTTCCCCCGGGACCTTCACGCCGCTGAAGGTCCCATCGTAGGTCAACCGGTTGCCACATGAAGGGCTGCCTGCCTTGAGCACCGCCACACGGATGCCATGTTCACGCACCAGCGCCAGGGCCTGCCGGGCGCCAGCAAGAAAGGCTTCGCTGACATCCAACCCGGTCACCGTCACTACCTGGGCCTGCCCGTCCAGCACCGCCGCCCCCTGCCCGCCCGGAATTTCCGCTGGTGGGCGGGGTGTCGGCAGGCCGCCCGCCACTTCTGGACATAGCGGCACCACGCGGCCTTCGGCCTGCCAGCGCTGAAGAAGATCCGGGTGCCCGCTGTCGCGCCCGTCGTAGCGCACCGGCTGCCCCAGCAGACAGGCGCTGACCAGGACCCTGGGCAAATCAGAACGGTTCATTGCCACGACGGCGGAACCAGCCGGTCAGAGACAGGCGATCACGCCTGGCCGGCAAGACTTCATGGGGGATATCCCCAGACAGGAACACCACCAGGCTGCCCGCCTCCGGCTGCACATCCAGCTCCGTGTCCTCGGCGAGGAACATGCGCAACTGGCCACCATCCTGGGGTTGCCAATTCTCGTTGAGATAAAGGATGGCCGAGACCGCGCGTCGGTCGTCGTCGCGGAAACGGTCCACATGACGGCGATAGAAGGCGCCTGGTGGATACAAGGCGAAATGACACTCGAAGTCCTCGAGGCCCAGGTACAAGCCCTGGTTCAGCGCCTGGCGCAGGCTGTCCATGGCCGCCAGGTAGCGGTCACAGGCCTCGGACTCACCCGGCTCAAGCCATTGGATGCGGTCGCCACGGATCGCTTCGCGCACCTCTTGTCCGGTGCCGCGCCCTACGCCGGCCGGGCTCAATTCGCCCTCGGCGGCACGGTGTCGGCACTCGGCCGCCAAGGCGCTGATCAATGCTTCGGGCAGGAAAAAAGGCTGGCGAGACCAACCACGGTTGGCCAGGTCGTCGACGATGGTAGAAAGCATCGGATATTCAAGAGAGATGGGCATGGCGCATAGTATCGACTCGCCGTGAAAACCGACAGCGCCACTTGGCCGCCAACCGTCATCGGCGTCTCGACAAAGCCACGCCGCCCCAAGGACAATAGCGGCCTGCCGACAGGAGTCCTGAATGCGCCGTTTGTTTTCCCTGCTGCTGATGATGATCTGCACCATGCCTGTCTGGGCAGACAGTCTCGATCAGCTGTACAAGGTCGCCGGCTGGCCCGACCAGCGCGCCCACTTCACCGATGCCGTGAGCGCTGCCCAGCAGCGCTACAAGAACAGCCTGCCGCCTGCGGTCTACCAGGCGCTGGTCAACAACAGCAACCAGCGTTTCCAGGCCCAAGCCATGGACCGCCGGGCCCAGGCGCAATTGCGCGCCAACCTGCCCAACCCTGCGCCTGCGCTGGCCTTCTTCCAATCGCCGCTTGGGCGCAAGGTCGTGGCCGCCGAACTGCTGGCCACGCGCAAGGACCAACTGGCCAAGAACGCCAAAGGTCTGCCGAAGATCCAGGCCAGCGACAACCGCATGCTGATCATCGGCCACCTGGCCCAAGCCCTGCCTGCCCGGGAAGCCGGTGCCGAGGTGAGCCTGGCAATCGCCGGCGTCGCAGCCGACAGTCTCAGCTCCATGATCCCCGGCCTGTTCGGGGCAGGTCAGGCCAGCAGCCTGCTCGATGGCCAGCGCCAGCGCCTGATGCAGCAGATCGGCGAGGATTTGAACAACACCCTGCTGTACGTCTACCGCGACCTGTCCGACGCCGAGCTCGAAGAATTCGCCACCTTCGCCGAATCTGCCGAAGGCAAGGCCTACTACAAGGCTGCCCTGGAAGCGGTGCGCGCCGGTCTGGCGGTGGGGCAGAGCGCCGCAGACCTGCAGTGATCAGCCAAGGCGCTGATCGATGAAGGCGAAGTAGCGCTGGCGAATGTCCGGCAGCTCGTTGGCCAGATGATGACGCGCCTCGGGCAGCATGAGGATCTGCGGCTCGGCGAACTTCGCCTTGAGCACCTTGAGGTTGTAGGGCCAATCCACCGTGGCGTCGGCTTCCCCCTGCACGATCACCGGTCGCCGCACGCTACGCGGCGCGGCCTCGATACGCTTGACCCAGGCCACCAGAGCCCCGACCCAGGCCGTCGGCAACCGCCGCGGTTGCAGTGGGTCGGCCTCCAGGAACGGCAGGAACGCCGGATCGTTACTGTTCTCGCTGAAGCGCCGCTCGATGCCGTTGACGAAGTGGCGCAGCACGCAATAGCTGAGTTTCGACCAATACCACGAGCGTGGCCGCACCAAAGGCGCCAGCAGGATCACTTGGCCATCGGCCGGGCTCTGCTCGCCGTGGTGCAGCACGTGGTCCACCACGATCGCCCCGCCAGTGCTCTGCCCGCACAGATGCCATGGGCGTGGTAAGTCGAGCAGACGGGCCTGTTCGAACAAGGCATCGAGCATCTGCTGGTAGACGGCGAAATCAGTGATGCTGGCCCGTTCGCCACTCGACAGCCCATGCCCAGGGAGGTCGCAACTGATGACCGCAAACCCCTGACCCAACGCCCACTCGATCACATGGCAGTACAGCCCCATGTGGTCGTAGTAGCCGTGCAGCAGAAACAGCGTCGCCACAGGCCGCTGCGGCAACCACACCTGCCCCACCAACTCGAAGCCCGCCGCCTTGAAGCCGCCCAGCCAGCTTTGGCGCACCAGCAGGTCCAGGCCATAGAAACGCTGGTAGTCCAGGCCTTGAGACGACAGAGGGTGGCGGGCTGCCAAGGGCGCAAGGCTGGCGCGCAGGAGGTCGGGGTGAAAGGTGGCGGGCATCGGGCGGATCCACAGCGAAGCGAGTATTGACCTGTGATATTCAGCTCTGGGCGTCATCGTGGCAAGCTAGACCCTTCGCCAGAACAGACCGCTCCCACAGGGTTTTCGCTGCCCCACGTCCTGCGGACACACCATGCCCACCCGAAAATCCCTGCTGACCGCCTTCGCATTGCTGCTCTGCGCTGCCGTCCTCTGGTGGGCGTACGCCAGTTTCCAGGCGCGTTACCTGCGCACGTTCGACGACCAGACAACGCTGTTCGAGGGCAGCCAGTTGCAGTTGCCCGCCGAGCTGGCCGGCCCAGGCCCGATCCGGGTGGTGCATTTCTGGGACCCGGCCTGCCCCTGCAACGTCGGCAACCAGCAGCACCTGGGCGAGCTGATCGAACATTTCGCACCTCAAGGCGTGCGCTTTCATGTGGTGCAAAAGCCCGGTAGCCAAGGCCAGTTGCCTGGCAACCTGGCGGCGCTCCAACCCTTGGCCGCGCTGCCCGGCAGCGAGCACCTGCCGGCGTCTCCCGCCGTGGCCATCTGGGACCGCGAAGGCCGCCTGGCCTACTTCGGCCCTTATAGCGAGGGCGCCGTGTGCAATGCCAGCAACAGCTTCATCGAGCCGGTCCTCAAGGCGCTGGTCGAAGGCCGCAAGGTCAACGCGTCCAACACCCTGGCCCAGGGCTGCTACTGCCCTTGGGGCGGCTGACGCACCCGCGCGGGGTTGCCCACCACGATCGCCCCGGCCGGCACGTCACGGGTGACCACGCTGCCGGCGCCCACCACGGCGTTGTCGCCGATATTCACGCCCGGCAGGATGATCGCCCCGCCACCGATCCACACGTTGTTGCCAATGCGCACCGGCCGGCCGCTCTCCAGCCCGCTGCGGCGCACCTCGGGGTCCAGCGGATGGTCAGCGGTGTAGATCTGCACCGCAGGGCCGATCTGGCAGTCCTCGCCGATATGGACCGGCAACACATCGAGGATCACGCAATTGAAATTCATGAAGGTGTTGGCACCCACGCTGATGTTGTAGCCGTAGTCGCAATAAAATGGCGGACGAATCACTGCGCCTGGGCCGGCATGGCCGAAGTGCTCGACCAACAGCGCGTGGCGGGCGTCGTTGAGCAGCTCGACACTGCTGTTGTAGCGGTGCATCCAGTGCTTGTTGGCGATCTGCTCGGCTTGCAGTTCAGGGCAGCCGGCATGGTAAAGCTGGCCAGTCAGCATTTTCT
Source organism: Pseudomonas sp. HMSC08G10 (assembly GCF_001808425.1). Classification (NCBI taxonomy): domain Bacteria; kingdom Pseudomonadati; phylum Pseudomonadota; class Gammaproteobacteria; order Pseudomonadales; family Pseudomonadaceae; genus Pseudomonas; species Pseudomonas sp. HMSC08G10. The sequence continues at coordinate 154,689 of NZ_KV793294.1, forward strand.
GTTTTTCGCTGAGGGACATGGAGACTCCTTCCAGGGGACTATGCTCAGTTCGCGAATCCGTCGATGATCGGACCACACTTTTAGCTCGAATGCACAAGGAGTCTTGATGAAGCGCAGCCTGACCCTGCTGGCAGTGGCGATTGTCGCTGCCGTGGGCGCCGGTTACTGGTACGTGGAAGGCAAGCAGCCACAGCGCGAGGGCCAGGTGAGTGTTGCCGGCCTTGAGGCGCCGGTCAGCGTACGCTACGACGCTCGCGGCGTTCCTCACCTGCAGGCGCAGAACGAGTCTGACCTGTACCGAGCCCTGGGCTATGTGCATGCCCAGGATCGGCTGTTCCAGATGGAGATCCTGCGGCGCCTGGCCCGTGGAGAACTGGCCGAAGTGCTGGGCGCCGACCTGATCCCCACCGACACCCTGTTTCGCAGCCTGCGTATCCGCGAACAGGCCACACGCATGGCCCAGCGCCAGGACAAGCAGTCGCCGGCCTGGCAGGCGTTGCAGGCCTACCTGAACGGGGTCAACCAATGGCAGGCCAGCCACCCCAAGCCCATGGAGTTCGACCTGCTGGGCATCAACCCACGCCCCTTCACCGCCGAGGACACGCTCAGCATCGCCGGCTACCTGGCATACAGTTTCGCCGCCGCCTTTCGCACCGAGCCTGCGCTGACCTACATCCGCGATCAGCTCGGCCCCCAGTACCTGGAAATCTTCGATCTCGACTGGCAACCGGACGGCGCCCTGGCCGCGCCCCTGGCTGCCGCGGACTGGCGCAGCCTGGAGCAGTTGGCACGCTTGAGTCACGAGGCCTTGGGCGAGGCCGGCATACCCCAGTTCGAAGGCAGCAATGCCTGGGCAGTGTCCGGCACCCGCACGCGCAGCGGCCGCCCATTGCTGGCCGGCGATCCGCACATTGGCTTTGCCGTCCCGGCAGTGTGGTACGAGGCCGAACTGTCGGCACCGGGGTTCAACTTGTATGGCTACTTCCAGGCGCTCAACCCCTTCGCCCTGCTCGGTCACAACCTCGACTTCGGCTGGAGCCTGACCATGTTCCAGAACGACGACGTAGACCTGATCGCCGAGCAGGTCAACCCGAACGACCCCGAACAGGTCAGGGTCGATGGCAGGTGGCAGCCGCTGGAAAAAGTCGAGCAGCAGATCGCTGTCAAAGGCCAGGCCCCCGCGTCTATCACCCTACGTCGCTCGCCCCACGGCCCGATCGTCAACGATGTGATCGGCGCCACCGCCGGGCCTAGGCCGATTGCCATGTGGTGGGCATTCCTGGAAACCGACAACCCCTTGCTCGATGGCTTCTATCAGGTGAACCGCGCCGATACCCTGGGCAAGATGCGCGACGCGGCAGCGAAGATCCATGCCCCCGGCCTGAATCTTGTCTGGGCCAATGCCCGTGGCGACATCGGTTGGTGGGCAGCAGCGCAATTGCCGGTGCGCCCAGAGGGGGTCAATCCGTCGTTCATTCTCGATGGCAGCACGTCCCAGGCCGACAAACCCGGCTTCTACCCGTTCAGCGTGAACCCGCAGCAAGAGAACCCTGCCAGCGGCTACATCGTCTCGGCCAACTTCCAGCCTCCGGCCGTCGTGCCGGTCCCAGGCTACTACAACCTGCCCGACCGCGGTCGCCAGCTCGACCGACACCTGGCCGCGCCAGGCATCCAGTGGGACACCCAAAACACCCAAGCTTTGCAGCTCGATACCGCCACCGACTACGGCCCACGCACCGTGGCACCGCTGCTGGGCACTTTGCGCGCCATCGCTCAGGGCGAGCAGGAGAAGGAACTGGTGGAACAATTGGCCGCCTGGCGGGGCGACTACCCGCTGGATTCGACCAGTGCGACCCTGTTCAACCAGTTCCTGTATGAACTGGCCTTCGCGGCCCTGCACGACGAACTGGGAGATACCTGGTTCCCAGTCCTGATCAACACCCGCGTCATCGATGCAGCCCTGCCGCGCCTGGCGGCCGATCCCGAGTCGCCTTGGTGGGCGCTACGCGGCGCCAGCGAACATACCGACCGCACCGCCATCGTCAAGCTGGCCTGGCAACGCAGCCTCGCTCACCTGCGCGAGACGTTCGGCAAGGACCCGGCCCGCTGGCAGTGGGGCAAAGCCCACACCCTGACCCACAACCACCCGCTGGGAGTGAAGAAGCCGCTGAACCTGCTGTTCAACGTTGGCCCCTTCGCCGCACCCGGTACCCATGAGGTGCCCAACAACCTCTCGGCGAAGATCGGTCCGGCGCCCTGGGCAGTCAACTACGGCCCCTCAACCCGGCGCCTGATCGATTTCGCAGACCCCGGCGCGGCCCTGACCATCAACCCGGTAGGCCAGAGCGGTGTGCTGTTCGACCCGCACTATGGCGACCAAGCCGAGGATTACATCAATGGGCGTTATCAACGGGCGCAGATGGGCGTGATTCCAGCGCAAAGCACCCTGCGACTGCTGCCGGTACAGTGACGGCCCAAGCCATGACCTTCAACCCGCTCCCGAGGATCCCGATGCACAAGCACTTCATTGAAATCGACGGCGCCCGCATGAGCTATGTCGACCAGGGCCAAGGTTTCCCTGTACTGCTGGGCCACAGCTACCTGTGGTCGGCGGCCATGTGGCAGCCGCAGATCGAGGCGCTGTCGAAACACTTCCGGGTGATCGTGCCCGAGCTTTGGGGCCACGGCGACTCCGCAGCGCTACCGTCCACCACTACCGACATGAGCGCGCTGGCGCGCCAGCACCTGGCATTGCTCGATGCCCTGGATATCCCGAAATGCCATCTGGTCGGCCTGTCGGTCGGCGGCATGTGGGGCGCACAACTGGCCATCGAGCACCCCCAGCGCATCGACCGCCTGGTGTTGATGGACACCTACCTGGGCGCCGAGCCGGACGCCACCCGCCTGAAATACTTTGGCCTGCTCGATGCCGCGAGCGCAGCGGGCGGGTTCAGCGATGCCTTGCTCGACATCGTCGTACCGATCTTCTTCCATGCTGGCGGCCAGACGGTGCCAGAGATCCGTGAGCAGTTTCGCGCCCAGCTCAAGGCCAGCAGCGCCCAGGCGATCCGGGAAAGCCTCGAGCCGATGGGCCGAGTGATTTTCGGCCGGCCAGACCTGCTGGCGCGGCTGGGCGAATTGCCAGGCGAACGTACTATCGTGCTGTATGGCGACCAGGACATTCCCCGGCCACCGGCAGAGTCCAACGAAATGGCCCGCTTGATCGGCTGCCTGGCGGCGCAGATTCCGTTCGCGGGGCACATCTCGAGTCTCGAGAGCCCGCAGGTGGTGAATGAGTTTCTGTTGAACTGGTTGCCGCGCAATAGCTGAAATCCCGGAGGCTGCCATGCAGCCCCACCCGCTCCCACAGGTACGGCGACATTCTTCGGCTTGGCGCTGTGCCCTTGAGGGCAAGGTCTGCGATCGGTCGCAACGCGTACCCTTCGTCGGCGGGCGCGGAAATTTCGTCCTGACCTGGGATCTTTCCTGTCGATGGCCTCTCAAAGGGCACTCAGACAGCCTTCAGGACTCCCCCAATGAACAGCGCCTGCCCACCCATTTCGAACGAGCAACTTCAATGGCTCCTGGCCTTGCGTCGGGCGCTGGCCAAATCGGGGGCATGAACGAAAACGCCGACGCAAATGCGTCGGCGTTTTTCTTTCAGGCGTGAAGATCAGAACGCCGGCAGCACCGCACCGCTGTACTTCTTGGCGATGAATTCCTTCACCTGCGGGCTGGTCAGGGCTTTGGCCAGTTTCTGGATGGCCTCGCTGTCCTTGTTGTCCGGGCGGGCAACCAGGAAGTTCACGTACGGCGAGTCGCTGCCTTCGATTACCAGGGCGTCCTTGGCCGGGTTCAGACCGGCTTCCAGGGCGTAGTTGGTGTTGATCATGTCCAGGTCGACCTGATCGAGCACGCGCGGCAGCATGGCCGATTCCAGCTCGCGGAACTTCAGGTTTTTCGGGTTCTCGGCGATGTCCTTGGGCGTGGCCAGGGCATTCTTCGGATCTTTCAGGGTGATCAGACCTGCCTTTTGCAGCAGGATCAGCGCACGGCCGCTGTTGCTGCCTTCGTTGGGGATGGCGACAGTGGCACCGTCCTTGAGCTCAGCCAGGCTCTTGACCTTCTTGGAGTAGCCACCGAACGGCTCGACGTGTACGCCGATCACGGTTTCCAGGTGAGTACCCTTGCCTTCGTTGAAGTTCTTCAGGTACGGCAGGGTCTGGAAGTAGTTGGCATCCAGACGCTTCTGGTCGACCTGCACGTTAGGCTGGACGTAGTCGGTGAAGACCTTGATCTGCAGGTCCACGCCTTCCTTGGCCAGGGCTGGCTTGATCAGTTCGAGGATCTCGGCGTGGGGTACGGGGGTAGCAGCCACGACCAGCTTCTCGGCGGCGTTGGCGAAACCGGCCAGCGACAGGGCAGCGGCCAGGGCAGTGGTCAGCAGAGTTTTTTTCATGGTGATCCTTGTTATCAAGCTGGAGCCATTGATGATGGCGAAGTCGGTGCCCACCCTTTGAATGGGGGCGTGAAGCGGACGATACCGGGAATTTTTATTCCTTAACAATATCTTTTGCTTAGCCACTTATAACCAAAACAAATTGCCATTACCGCGTTTACTTCTGACCAACGGTGCCCCGCTCTAGCGCAGGGTTTAGCCCAGGCTGGCCAAGGTCGAAGCCAGCAATTGGCGCAGCGCCGATTTCGTTTGCAACTCCTGGCTCTGGCCCAGTTGCGCAAGTTGGCGCGCCAGGCTGGCCAGCGGCGTGGTGTCGGGCAGGTCCAGGTGCTGCGGGAGGATTTCCCCGGCCTCGCTCACCAACAGGGCAAAGTGGATGACGTTTTCCAGCTCGCGGGTATTGCCGGGCCAGGCATGGGCCTCAAGGGCCTGCTGGGCGGCTTCGCTGATCAGCGGCACCGGAACGCCCAGGCGTAGGCTGTAGATTCCGATGAAGTATTCGGCCAGCGGCAGGATATCTCCCACCCGCTCGCGTAGCGCCGGCAATTCCAGCTGGCCTTCGCGCAGGTAGAGGTAGAGTCGCTCGTTGAAGCGCCCGGCACGCACGGCCTGGGCCAGGTCGATACTGGACGCCGCCACCAAGCGGACATCCACCGGCTGCGGCCGCTGGGCGCCGACGCGGGTGACTTCGCGGTTCTCCAGCGCCGCCAGAAGCTTGCCCTGGATCGCCAGCGGCAGGGCGGCGATCTCGTCCAAGTACAGGGTGCCGCCATTGGCCGAGCCGAACCAGCCCGCCCGGCCGCTGGCGGTTCCCCCCAGGGTGCCGGCGCTGTAGCCGAACAACTCGGCATCGGCGTAGGTCGGGCTGATCGCCGCGCAGCTCACCGAGACGAACAACCCACTACGGTCACTGGCACGATGGACCTGTCGGGCCAGCAGCTCCTTGCCGGTACCGGTCTCGCCGCGGATCAGCACTGGCACCGGTTGCGGTGCCAGGCGCTCCAGGGCATCGCGCAGCTGTTGCGAACGAGGGTCGATGAACACCAGCGCCTTGGCGCGGATGCTCAATGGGCTTTTGTCTTGCTCGGGGAAGGTCAGCAAAGGCTGACCGAAAGTGTTGTGAAGGGTCATGACGCGCTCCCGCCCGAGGCCGTTGCCGGCCGGGCGTCTTGGTGTACGTGAACGGTTCGCGGATCAGGCGCGGCGCAAGGCCCGCTGTTCGATACGGCCTTGCAGGCGATAGAGGTAGGCGAAGCCTTGCTCCCAGCGCTCATGGCCGGACTTGACGTTGATATGCCCGGCATTGGCCAGCAGCCCCGCCTCGGCACCCCAGGCCCGTGCCAGGTGCAATGCACGCGGCACACTGACGGCCGGGTCGTTGTCCGAGCTGACCACCTGACTCGGAAATGGCAGCGGCTGCAGCGGGATCGGTGCGAAATTGCGCAGTGCGGGCGAGCAGGTGGGCCGCTCGACATCCGCCGGAGCCACCAGCAATGCGCCGCGCACTTGGCGCAGCAAGGCTGGGCGGGCCTGGGCGGCCCAATGAGCGACGGTGATGCAGCCCAGACTATGGGCGATCAGGATCACCGGCGAGCGTTCGGCGGCGATCGCCTGTTCCAGCGCCTGGACCCAGTCGCGTCGCTGAGGCGTGAGCCAGTCGCGCTGCTCGACCCGGACGCTGTTGGGCAGACTACGCTGCCAGTGACTTTGCCAATGGTTGTCTGGCGATCCTTGCCAGCCCGGCACAATCAGGTAACGGATCGACTCATTGCGCATGGGGACGCCTCCTGGAAGTTTGCGTGCTTGGGACAGTATTGAGGAGTCGGTTATACCAGTAAAGGAATAAGGCGCTATTTATTAATAGCTTTAAGTTTTAAGCGACGCGCTTCAGTCGCTAACTCGTGCCCTCTTGCCGCACGAAGCTCAAAACGTACAGCCCAAAAAAAGGGCCATCCCCTGCCAAGGAAAATGGCCCTGAAGCACTTGCCTGAAGAGGGTTTGCCGGTCAGCGTGCGGTGATCACCGCCAACTTGCTGATCCCGGCACGTTCGATGGCAGCCATGGCCCGCGCCACTTCGCCGTAATTGACGCCATCGTCGGCCTGCAGCTGGACGCGCAGCTCGGCGTCCTTGGCCTTGGCGTCCTTGAGGTTGGTTTCCAGCAGATCGGGCTGGATCTCGTCCTTGTTGATGAACAGCTTGCCGCTGCCATCGATGCTCACCACCAGCGGGTCCTTCTGCTCGACCGGGGCCACCGCCTCGGTCTTGGGCAGGTTAATGGGGATGGCGTTGGTCAGCAGCGGTGCGGTGACGATGAACACCACCAACAGCACCAGCATGACGTCCACCAAGGGCGTGACGTTGATGTCACTGAGGACTTCGTCGCTGTCCTGGGTCGAGAAGGCCATATCAGGAGGCCTCCTTCACCGGTTGGGTGAATCCGGCCTGAGCCTTGTGCACCGCAGGGTGTACCAGTACGCGGAAGGCACTCTTCTGCGCCAGGCTGTAGAAGTCATGGGCGAAATCGTCGAGGTCGGCGGCGGTCAGCTTGAGACGGCGCAGGAAGTAGTTGTAGACCAGCACCGCAGGCACCGCGACGGCGATACCGACACCGGTGGCCACCAGCGCCGCGCCGATCGGCCCGGCCACGGTTTCAAGGCTCGCCGAACCTGCCGCGCTGATGCCCTTGAGCGCTTCCATGATGCCCCACACGGTGCCGAACAGGCCGATGAAAGGCGAGGTGCTGCCGATGCTGGCGACCACTGCCAGGCCCGTTTCCAGGGAGCGACGTTCACGCACGATCTGCTGACGCAGCGCGCGCTCTAGACGGTCCTGATGATTGATGGCATGGCTCAGGTCATTGGCCTGGCCCGGCTCCCCGACGGCAATCGCTGCGTAGCCTTCCTGGGCCACCCGGGCGGCGGGGCCGGGCAGATCGTGGCTGGGCTGGGCTGCCGCATCGAGGCTCGAGGCCGCCCAGAACTGCTCATGGAAGCGCCGATCCTGATGCTTCAGGCGCACGAACTGCACGACCTTGACCAAGGCCAACGCCCAGGTGGCCACGGAAAAACCAACCAGCAGCCAGATGACGGCGCTTTCAACGGATTCGAGTGGGGATGCCAACAGGCTCATGATGAAGTCTTCCTTTGTACGTCGATGGGCGCGAATTAACGAAGCTTGAAATCGATCGGCACGCTGACCCAGCCAACCTGGGCCACCTTGCCCTGCTTGGCCGGCACGAAGCTCCAGCGCGTCACTGCGGCGAGGGCCGCGTCATCCAGCACCTGGCGACCGCTGCTCTTCTGGATCTGGATCTGCCCAGGCTTGCCGTTGGCGAGCACCTCGACACGCAGCAGCACCGAACCCTCCCAGCCCCGGCGATGGGCCATTTGTGGGTACTGCGGCGCGGGGTTCTTCAAATAGGCAGCGCTGGCCGAAGGTGGCGTAACCGGCGCCGGTGCCGGCGGAGCTACCGGCGCGGGGGCCGCCACCGGTGGAGCGGGCGGCGCCTCGACGGGCTTGGGCTGCGGCTTGGCCACTGGTTTGGGCGCAGGTTTCGGCTTGGGCTTGGGTATCGGTTTTGGCGCAGGCTTGGCCGCCAGCTCGTCCACCACAGGGGGTGGCGGCTCGACCACAGGCGGCGCTGGAGCCGGTGGAGGGGGGTCGACCACAGGCGTTGCGGGCGCGGCGAACTCGATGGTCATCGGCGGAATCTGTGGTGGAACCACGGGCAATACTGGTGTCGGCGCCTGGCTGATCCAGTAGGCCGCAGCGCCATGCAGGGCCAACACCAGCAGCCCTAGTGCCAGCGTGTCGCGACGCTTGAGGCCACTGACAGGCGTGCGTTGCAGGCGCAGTTGGCCCAATGGCAGGCGAAGCGTTCGTCCAAGCTCGACCAGGTCGCCCGATGCCGGACGCCATGGCTGGTCGTAGGCCCTGACGGCCGAATGGACATTACCCATCGATAGAACTCCCTGGGGGCGTGATTCATGACTGAATCATCGGGCGCGAAGGCTTATCCCAGAAAGTAATATTTAAAATTAAAAATAGATCTTTTTTGAATATGAAGAACCTACGGTTGCGCCCAGGCCGCGTCGTTCAAGGGCTGCAGCAGTGCACCGAAAAAACGATGCCTGCCCGGCATATGAAATATAGCGACAAGGCATGGCCCTGGCGCACAGGTGGGGTTGCACACCCTCTGTGGAAGCGGGTTAGCCCGCGACTACGCCCGCCTCTTCACCACGCATCCGCGGGCAAAAACCGCTCCCACAGATTCCTGCAGCCCAAAAAAACCCGGGACGATGCCCGGGTTATCGGTGTGCACGATGGATCAGATGTCCGTTACCTTCTGCCAGACCTTCGGCCGGAAGAACAACGTCTCCCCCCGCGCCAGCCCCGACAGGCTGTCGTGGTCCTTGACCACTTCCGCCTCGATCAACTCGCTCTGCCCTGGCACCTTCAAGGTGACACGCGTGGTCGCCCCCAATGGGCGGATGTCGCGCACTTCGGCGGCCTGGTGGCCTTCGGTCTCATGGCGCGACAGCGACACTTCGTGCGGACGGAACAGCACATGCTGGCCCTCGCTCAGACTCAGGCGGTTGGAGTCGCCCAGGAAGTGATAGACGAAGTCGTTGGCAGGGTGTTCATACACCTCGCCCGGCGAACCGATCTGCTCGATCACACCCTTATTCATCACCACGATGCGGTCTGCCACTTCCATGGCTTCTTCCTGGTCGTGGGTGACGAATACCGAGGTCAGGTTGATGTCCTCGTGCAGGCGCGCCAACCAACGGCGCAGCTCCTTGCGTACCTTGGCGTCCAGCGCACCGAAGGGCTCATCGAGCAGCAGCACCTTGGGCTCCACCGCCAGGGCACGGGCCAGGGCGATACGCTGGCGCTGACCGCCGGAGAGCTGCTCAGGGTAGCGGTCGGACAACCAGTCCAGTTGCACCATGTTCAGCAGCTCGTGCACTTTCTCGGCGATCTTGCTCTCGCTCGGGCGTTCACCCTTGGGCTTCATGCGCAGGCCGAAGGCGACGTTATCGAACACGCTCATGTGGCGGAACAACGCGTAGTGCTGGAACACGAAACCGACGTTGCGATCACGCACGTCATGGCCGGACACGTCCTCGCCATGGAACACGATATTGCCCTGGTCGGGCGTTTCCAGGCCGGCGATGATGCGCAGCAGGGTGGTCTTGCCGCAGCCGGACGGGCCCAGCAGAGCCACCAGCTCACCGCTGTTGATATCCAGGTTGATGTTGTCCAGGGCCTGGAAGGCGTTGAAGCGCTTGCTGACGTTACGAACTTCGATCGACATGAATCATTCCTCCGCGGCGCTGTGGCGCAGGCGGTTAATACGGTTCTCGCTCCACTGCTTGAGCAGCAGGATGAAGAGCGCCAGGATCAGCAGCAGGCTGGCCACGCTGAAGGCCGCGACATGGTTGTACTCGTTGTAGAGGATCTCCACGTGCAGCGGCAAGGTGTTGGTGACGCCGCGGATATGCCCGGACACCACCGACACGGCGCCGAACTCACCCATGGCCCGCGCGGTGCACAGCACCACGCCGTAGATCAGGCCCCATTTGATGTTCGGCAGCGTCACGTGCCAGAACATCTGCCAGCCGTTGGCGCCGAGCAGGCGCGCGGCCTCCTCCTCCTGCGTGCCCTGTTCCTGCATCAGCGGGATCAGCTCTCGGGCCACGAAAGGCACAGTCACGAAGATGGTCGCCAGCACGATGCCCGGCAGGGCGAACACGATCTGGATGTCGTGGTCCTGCAGCCAGGGGCCGAACAGGCCCTGGGCACCGAACATCAACACATAGACCAGACCGGCGATCACCGGCGAAACCGAGAACGGCAGGTCGATAAGGGTCACCAGCAGGCTCTTGCCGCGGAAGGTGTACTTGCTCACGCACCAGGCGGCGCTGACGCCGAACACCAGGTTCAGCGGCACCGAGATGACCACCGCGAACAGGGTGAGCTTCAGCGCCGACAGGGCGTCGGGCTCGAAGATGGCCTCGAAGAACGTGCCAAAGCCATTCTTCAGGGCCTGGGACACGACGATGAACAGCGGCAGCAGCAGGAACAGCGCGAACACCAGCCAGGCCAGGGCAATCAGCACACGCCTTGAGGTAGCACTGCCACGGCGGGCGGCGTTGGCGGCGGCCGCTGCGCCAAGGGATGACGAAGACATTACCGGGCCTCCTTCAAGGGGTTTCGATGCGCCGCTGCAACAGGTTGATCAGCAGCAGCAGGATGAAGGAAACCGCCAGCATCAGCACGCCAATGGCGGTGGCACCGGTGTAATCGTACTGGTCGAGCTTGACCATGATCAGCAACGGCAAGATCTCGGTCTTCATCGGCATGTTGCCGGCGATGAAGATCACCGAACCATACTCGCCTACGCCCCGGGCGAACGCCAGGGCGAAGCCGGTCAGCCAGGCCGGCAGCAACGCCGGGGCCAGCACGTGGCGGAACACCTGCAGCGGCTTGGCCCCCAGGCAGGCAGCGGCCTCTTCGACTTCACGCGGAATATCGGCCAGCACCGGCTGCACCGTGCGCACCACGAACGGCAGGGTGACGAAGGTCAGCGCCAGGGTAATGCCCAGTGGGGTGTAGGCGATCTTGAAGCCCAGGTCGGTCGCGAACTGCCCAACCCAGCCGGCCGGCGCATACAAGGCGGTCAAGGCGATACCCGCCACAGCGGTGGGCAAAGCGAACGGCAGGTCGATCATCGCATCGATGATCTTGCGACCGGGAAAGCTGTAGCGCACCAGCACCCAGGCCAGCAGGGTGCCGATCACACCATTGATGAGGGCGGCGAACAGGGCGGTGCCGAAGCTCAGCTTGAGCGCGGCCAGAACCCGCGGCGCGCTGACGATACTCCAGAACTGTTCCCAGGTGAGCTGCGCGGCATGCACGAACATGGCGGCCAGCGGTATGAGCACAATCAGGCTGAGATACACCAAGGTGTAGCCCAGTGTCAGCCCGAAGCCGGGTATGACGGGGGAAATACGACGTGACATAAAGTTCCCTGGTTGAACGCACGAAGCCCGGGCGTGATCCCGGGCTGGTGCAGGCTACTGAAGGGTGTTGCTTTTCGGGGCCTCACCGCGGCCCCGCAAGTTTTCATGACCGATCACTGTGCCTGATAAATCTGATCGAACACACCACCATCGTTAAAGAACTTGGGCTGTGCAGTTTTCCAGCCACCGAAGTCCTTGTCGATGGTCACCAGCTCCAGTTTCGGGAACTGCTTGCCGAACTCGGCAGCGACTTTTTCGTCACGCGGGCGGTAGAAGTTCTCGGCGGCAATCTTCTGGCCGGCCGGGCTGTACAGGTGCTTGAGGTACTCGGTGGCGATCTCGGTGTTGCCTTTCTTCTCGGCGTTCTTGTCGACCACGGCTACCGGTGGCTCGGCGAGGATCGACAGGGACGGCACGACGATCTCGAACTTGTCGCTGCCGCCGTCTTCCTTCAGGGCCAGGAACGCTTCGTTCTCCCACGCCAGCAGCACATCGCCCTGGCCGTTGTTGACGAAGGTGATGGTCGAGCCACGGGCGCCGGTATCGAGCACCGGCACGTGCTTGAACAGCTCTTGCACGTACGCCTTGGCTTTGTCTTCGCTGCCGCCGGTCTTCAGGCCATAGGCCCAGGCGGCGAGGAAGTTCCAGCGGGCGCCGCCGGAGGTCTTGGGATTGGGGGTGATGACCGAGACGTCCTTCTTGATCAGGTCGCCCCAGTCCTTGATGCCCTTGGGGTTACCCTTGCGCACCAGGAACACGATGGTGGACGTGTAGGGCGTGCTGGCCTCAGGCAGGCGTTTCTGCCAGTCCTGCGGCAGGCTCTTGCCGAGCTTGGCCACTTCATCGATGTCGCCGGCCAGGGCTAGGGTCACCACGTCCGCGCGCAGGCCATCGATCACCGCGCGGGCCTGCTTGCCCGAGCCGCCATGGGATTGCTGGATCTTCACCTTGTCGCCGGGATGAGCGGCCTGCCAGTGCTTGATGAACTCGGCGTTGTACTGCTGGTACAGCTCGCGTGTCGGGTCGTAGGACACGTTCAGCAGTTCGTAGTCCTTGGCGATCGCGGAACCGGCAAAAACGGCACTGGCCAGAGCGGCAAGCGCATAACGGCGGATGGACATGGTGAAGCTCCCGATTGGCATTTTTCTAGTTTGTTAGAGGGGGGCGGTATCAGCCGGACTTGTTGCCTGGCTGCTGGAGGCGGAATTTTTCCTTGCGCTCGATCTGCACGACTTGGGCGTTGTGCACGGTGATCTCCACCGCACCGAAGCGCAGATCGCGTAGCGCGCTCTGGATTTCACGCAGAATGGTGGTTTCGTCCTGACCGTCGATGCTACGCACAGATGCACTCATGCTCGTTCTCCTTGGGTATGAAGTGCCGGGCAGAGGAAGGTGATTGCGCCTGGCTTGAGGGCAATCTTAGAGACGTGTATTTATTCTGAAAAATACTGTTTAAGAATTTTTATATAACTAAAATTCCGAGCCGATTTCGAAGGTGGCAACGGGTCTGTGGGAGCGGGTTTACCCGCTCCCACAGACCCGTTGCGTGCCCTAACGTTGTGTCTGCGGCTCGCGGATCTTGTACCAGGCCACGTAGAGCGCCGGCAGGAACAAAAGCGTCAGCAGCGTTGCACTGATGATGCCGCCGATCATCGCGTAGGCCATCGGCCCCCAGAACACTTCCCGAGCGATCGGGATCATGCCAAGGCTCGCCGCCGCCGCGGTCAGCAGGATCGGTCGGCGGCGGTGGTTGGTCGCCTCCACGACGGCATCCCAGGGCGAGAGCCCTTGCGCCTCGAATTCGTCGATCTGGGTCACCAGGATCACCGAGTTGCGGATGATGATGCCGGCCAGGGCCAGGATACCGAGAATGGCCACGAAGCCCATGGGCGTGCCGGTGGGCACCAGCGCCAGCACCACGCCGATCAGCCCCAGTGGCGCCACGCTGACCACCAGGAACAGCTTCTGCACGCTGTGCAGCTGGATCATCAGGAAGGTCGCCATGAGGAACAGCATCAGCGGAATGACCTTGCGGATCGGCCCTTGGGCTTTGGCGCTTTCTTCCACCGTACCGCCGGTGGCCACTTCATAGCCGACCGGCAGCTTGTCGATGAACTGGTCGATTTCAGGCTTGAGCTGGGCCACCAGGTCGGTGGGCTGGATGTCGCCGTTGACCGAGGCCTTGATGGTGATGGTTGGCTTGCGGTCGCGGCGCCATACCAGGGGCTGTTCCAGCTCGTAGCGCACGGTGGCGAAGGCCAGCAGCGGGATAGAGGTGCCGTTGGGGGTGAGGATCTGCAGGTTCTGCAGAGTATCGGGCGAGCCACGCTCGCTGTCTTCGGCACGGGCGACCACGTTGATCAGGTAGATGTTGTCGTTGACCTGGGTGATCGGCGTGCCGCTGACGATGCTGTTCATCACGTTGGCCACGTCCTCGGACGACAGCCCCAACTGGCGCGCCTTGTCCTGGGCGATCTCCACGCGCAGCACCTTACCGGGCTCGTTCCAGTCGTAGATCATCTCGCCGATGTGCTCGTTGGCGTCGAGCAGGGTGGCAAGCTCGATTGCATGCTTGCGCACCTGGTCGATGTCCTTGCCACTGACCCGGTACTGGATCGGACGTCCCACCGGCGGGCCCATTTCCAGCGACTGGACGTTGGTACCGATACCCACGAACTCTTCGCGCAGGATCTTCTCCAGACGCTTCATCATGCCCTGGCGCTCTTCGAAGCCCTTGCTGACGATCACCAGCTGCGCGTAGTAGGGGTTCTGCAATTGCGCATCCAGCGGCAGGTAGAAGCGAATCGCCCCCTGGCCGATGTAGGTGCTCCAGCGCACCAGGTCCGGGTCGTCCTTGATCCTGGCCTCGAACCGGTCGACGACCTTGCGGGTCTCCTCGATCGAGGCGTTCTGGGGCAAGTTCAGGTCGACCAGGATCTCGGGGCGGTCGGACGAGGGAAAGAACTGGTTCTGCACGAAGCGCTCGCAGATCAGCGCCAGGACAAACAGCAGCACCGTGCCGATGATGGTCAGCCAGCGATGACGCATGCACCACAGCAGGCTGTGCTCGAACGCTCGCCCCACCCGGCCGGGTTCGGCCTCGTGGGCCTTGAGCTTGCTGCTGCTCAGGATATGCACGCCCAGCACAGGCGCGAAGAACACCGCCACCACCCACGACACCAGCAACGCCACCGCGATCACGGCAAACAAAGTGTAGGTGTATTCACCCGCGGAGCTGGCGTTGAGCCCGATCGGCACGAAGCCAGCCACGGTCACCAGCGTGCCGGTGAGCATGGGGAAGGCCGTGGAGGTGTAGGCGAATGTTGCCGCCTGCTCCTTGCTTTCGCCCATCTCCAGCCGCGTAACCATGACCTCCACCGTGATCATCGCATCATCCACCAACAGGCCCAGGGCGATGATCAGCGCTCCGAGGGAGATCCGCTGCATGGTGATGCCGCTGTACTCCATGAACACGAACACCATGGCCAGCACCAACGGGATCGAGCACGCCACCACCAGACCTGCGCGCACGCCCAGGCTGACGAAGCTCACCCCCAGCACGATCACCACCGCCTCGAACAGCGCACTGGTGAAGCCGCCTACCGCCTGCTTGACCACCACGGCCTGGTCGGACACGGTGTGCACGCCCACGCCCACCGGCAGGTCGGCGACGACGCTGTCCATCTTCTTCTTCAGCGCAGCGCCAAACACCTGGATGTTGCCACCGGCCTTCATGCCGATCGCAAGGCCGATGGCCGTCTGGCCGTTGTAACGGAACATTGGCGAAGGTGGATCGACATAGCCACGTTCGATATCGGCGATATCCGCGAGGCGGAAGAAGCGGTCGTTGATCCGCAGATTGACGGTCTGCAGGTCCTTTTCCGAGGCGAATTGCCCGGTCGTACGCACCGAGATGCGCTCGGGGCCCGCTTCGATCACGCCCGCCGGGGTGACTGCGTTCTGCGATTGCAAAGCCTGCATCACCTGGCGCTGGTCGATGCCCAGGGCCGCCAGTTTGCGGGTGGAGAAATTCAGGTAGAGCACTTCGTCCTGGGTGCCGATCAGCTCGATCTTGCCGATGTTGGGCACATCGCGCACTTCGGCCCGCGCCACTTCCACGTAGTCGCGCAGCTGGCGCAAGGTCAGGCCATCGGCGGTGAAGGCGTAGATGGAACCGAACACATCGCCGAATTCGTCGTTGAAGGCAGGCCCCTGGATGCCCGAGGGGAACTGGCCGCGGATATCCTGGATCTTCTTGCGCACCTGGTACCAGATTTCCGGGATGTCCTTGGCCTTGGTGGTGTCGCGCAGGTAGACGTAGACCGTGGACTCGCCAGGGCGGGTATAGCTCTTGGTGTAATCGAGCGAGTCGAGCTCCTCGAGCTTCTTCTCGATCCGGTCGGTCACCTGGTACAGCGTCTCGTCTTGGGTCGCCCCTGGCCAGCGGGTCTGGATCACCATGGTCTTGATGGTGAAGGACGGGTCTTCCTCACGCCCCAGGTTGAAGTACGAAAAGATCCCCATCAGCAGTCCGACAAACATCAGGTACCAAACGAACGATTGATGCCGGAGAGCCCATTCGGACAGGTTGAAGCTTCCTTTCATTGCGCATCCTCGTCGAATGTGACCTTCTGGCCCGGCTTGAGGCTGTTCACGCCGGCTGTGACCACCCGCTCGCCTGGCTGAACGCCGGATGTCAGGACGATACTGTCCTGCGTGCGCTCGATCAGGGCGACGTCACGGATGGCCACGGTCTTCTGTTTCGGGTCGATCACCCACACCTGGGTCTTGCCGTCGCGTTCGAGCAAGGCGCTCAGCGGCAACTGGCTGCGCGGCGAAACCGCGGAGCTCAGGGTGACGCTGATGGCAGTGCCCAGGTGGAAGGCGGCCGGCGTGCTGGCCAGGGTCAGCCGCGCACGACGGGTACGCGTCGTGGCATCGGCCTGGGGCTCCAGCTCGCGCAAGGTAGCGGTGGTGTTGATGGTGGGGTCCAGTTGCGAGGCGACGGAGAACGTCAGGCCTTTGTTCAGTTGCTCGGCCAGACCGATCGGCAGGTCGATCACCGCTTCCTTGACGTCCGGTCGGGCCAGGGTGACCACGGCCTGCCCGGCCGTCACGGTCTGCCCGGCCTCGGCCTGCCAGGCGGTGATGACGGCGGCGTGGTCGCTGCGCAGCGTGCTGTAGTCGAGCTGGTCACGGGCCTGGCTCACTGCCGAACGGGCTTGTTCGAGCGCAGCGCCGGTGGTCTTGAGGTTGGTCTGGGCGATGTCCAGTTGCGCCTGGGCGCCGACGCCTCGATCAAACAGTTGCTGTTGCCGCCGTGCGTCAGCCTGGGCGTTGATCCACTGCGCTTGCACCTTGGCCAGGTCGCCTTCGGCAGCGCGCAGCTGGTTCTGCTGATCGGTCGGATCGAGGGTGGCCAACGTATCGCCAGGCTTTACCTGGGCACCGACGTCCAGCCAGCGTCGGGCGATACGCCCGGACACACGAAACCCCAGCGTGCTTTCGAAGCGGGCCTGGATGCTGCCCGCAAAGCGCCCCAACTGCGACTGCACCTGGGGTTCGACGGTCATCGACAGCACCGGCCGGATCGGCTCGGGGGCTTGCTCCTCGCTGGAGCAGGCGGCCAGCAGCAGGCCGGCCGGCAACACAAGCAGCACGCGCTTCATGGCGCCCCTCCCCCGTCCTTGGCATCGATCTTGTGCACCTGCATGTTCGGGTGCAGCAATTGCCCACCACTGACCACGACGGTTTCACCACTCTTCAGGCCGCTGGCGACCACGATCTTGCCGGTCAGGTAACGTGTGACCTCGATCTTGCGCAATTCGACCTTGTCCCCTTCGCCCACCACCCAGACCGCCGGCTCGTGCAACGCCTTGGTCAAGGCTGACCAGGGCAGTTCGACACTCGGCCGTCCCTGGGCATTGGTGGTGGCGGTGACCGGCGCTCCCAGCTGCATACCGGGAGGTACGTTGCGCAAACCCACCTTGACCTGCACCGTGCCACTTTGCGCGGAGACGGTCGGCGTGATTTCCCGGACAAACCCTTGCGCCTGGATCTTCGGATCGTCCAGCAGACTGACAATGACGCCTGCATCGCTCGGCGGCGCCACCAGCAGGGACTCATACACGTTGAACACTGCATCGCGGTCGCCATCGCGGGCGAGGCTGAAGATCGGCATGGTCGCCTGCACCACCTGGCCGACTTCGGCCTGACGCTCGGTGATGACCCCGTCGGCCTCTGACACCAGCGCGGTATAACTCAACTGCTCCTGGGCATCGGCCAACTGCGCTTGGGCAGCCTTGAGCGCACTCTGGTCACTGCGCAGCGACGCCTGGGCGGAGTCGTACTCACTCTGGCTGGTATAGCCCTTGGGCAGCAGCTTTTGCTGACGCACGAAGGCCGCGCTGGTCTGGGTGACCCGCGCCTGGGCAGCGAACACTTCGGCTTTGGCCGAATCGACGTTGTTCTGCAGATCCTTGGGGTCCAGGCGCGCCAACACTTGGTTGGCCTTGACGTGATCGCCTACATCCACGCTCCGGGAAATGATCTTGCCGCCGACCCTGAACGACAGGTCGGTCTGCACCCGCGCCTGGACATCGCCGGTCAGGGTCACCCTGGCGGCAAAATCGGTAGGTTTGACCTGGATTACACCCACCCTGGGGAGTTCAGCTTTCGACTCTTCCTTGCTACAGCCCGACAGCATGGACAGCAGCCCCAGGCAAACGACCATCAGCGGACGCGCTAACGTCATGCAGGCTCCTTGCTTGTGCCAATTGGATTGAGGGACGCGAGTGAAAGCGTAGATCAGGCACGGACAACTGGCACTGACTCAGATCCATCAAAACTTCTGCACGCAGAATCGGGGATACTGCCGCTTCACAGGACAAGGAAAAGGCCCATGCTCAACACCCTGGCCATTGCCAACTACCGCTCGATCAACCAGTTGGTCATCCCCCTGGGCCGGTTGAACGTGATCACCGGCGCCAATGGCAGCGGCAAGTCCAACCTCTACAAAGCCCTGCGCCTGCTGGCCGAGACGGCCCGTGGCGGGGTGGTCAACGCCCTGGCCGCCGAGGGCGGCCTGGAGTCGACGTTCTGGGCCGGCCCCGAGACGATCAGCCGGCGCATGCGCCAGGGCGACGTGCCCGTGCAGGGTGGGCCGCGTCAACATGTCAAACGTCTGCGCCTGGGGTTTGCCGACGAGGATTTCGGTTATGCCATCAGCCTCGGATTGCCCGAGCCGAGCCGGTCGAAGTTCGCCCTCGACCCGCAGATCAAGCACGAGGCGATCTGGGCTGGCCCGGTGTGCCGCCCTGCCAGTCTGCTGGTTGAGCGTAGCGCGGCCATGGTCAAGGCACGCCAGACGCGCCAGTGGCAGGTGCGCAACCCGCACATGACCGAATTCGACAGCCTGTTCGACCACGTCGGCAGCCTGCAGGATTCGCCGGAAGTCCTGCGCCTGCGCGAACGCATCCGCAGCTGGCGCTTCTACGATCACTTTCGCACCGACGCCGAGGCACCGGCACGCCAGCCACGCCTGGGCACCCGCACCCCCGTGCTGCACCACGATGGCCGCGACCTGGCCGCTGCCTTGCAGACCATCGATGAGATCGGTGACTTCGACGCCTTGCAGCAGGCCATCGGCGACGCTTTCCCTGGGGCTCATCTGAAAGTCGATGCGCAGCCTGGGGGCTTGTTCAGCCTGCGTTTTCACCAAGCCGGGCTGCTGCGCCCGTTGAGCGCCGCTGAACTGTCCGACGGCACCTTGCGCTATCTGCTGCTGGTGGCCGCCCTGCTGACGCCCAGGCCGCCGAGCATGATGGTGCTCAACGAGCCGGAAACCAGCTTGCACCCGGACCTGCTACCGGCCTTGGCGCGTTTGATCCGCCACGCTGCGCAGCATTGCCAGGTGTGGGTGGTCTCCCATGCTCCGCGCCTGGTGGCGGCGCTGGAAGAAGACGAAGCCTGTCACTCGATCCGCCTGGAAAAAGATCTCGGGCAGACGTTGATGGCTGGGCAGGGGATGCTCGATGAACCGGCCTGGAACTGGCCGGATTGAGCCTGGGGATGCGTCGCAGCCCTCGCGCGGCCCCGATGCGCTCCTGCAGGTACCGCATGCGATACCTGCAGGAGCTCGCGGAGCCTGCGAAGGGCCGCAAAGCGGCCCCCAGGGTGGATCAGACCGACGCGGTGGCCTGAACCGGACGCTTGGCCTGCGGCTGCGAAACGTTCGCCGCGGCGCCCTCTTCGATGGCTTGCTGGATAGCCTTGCGACGACGCTCTTCGGCCTGGCGGCTGAAGTACCACACCAGGAAGGTCACCAGCGACACCGACAGCAGGATCAGGCTGGCCACGGCGTTGATCTCCGGCTTCACGCCAAGGCGCACGGCGGAGAACACTTCCATCGGCAAAGTGGTCGAGCCTGGACCGGACACGAAGCTGGCCAGTACCAGGTCATCCAGCGACAGGGCGAAGGACATCATGCCGCCCGCCGCCAGCGATGGCGCAATCATCGGGATGGTGATCAGGAAGAACACCTTCCACGGCTTGGCGCCCAGGTCCATGGCAGCCTCTTCGATGGATAGGTCCAGCTCACGCAGGCGCGCCGACACCACCACCGCCACATAGGCTGCGCAGAAAGTGGTGTGAGCGATCCAGATGGTGACAATGCCACGCTCCTGCGGCCAGCCGATCATCTGCGCCATGGCCACGAACAGCAGCAGCAGCGACAGACCGGTGATCACCTCAGGCATCACCAAAGGCGCTGTTACCAGGCCACCGAACAGGGTACGGCCCTTGAAACGGGTCACCCGGGTCAGCACGAAGGCGGCCAGGGTACCCAGGGCCACGGCGGCGATCGCGGTGTAGCAGGCGATCTCCAGCGAGCGCATCACCGAGCCCATCAACTGACTGTTGTCCAGCAGGCCGACGTACCACTTCACCGACCAGCCGCCCCAGACTGTCACCAGCTTGGAGGCGTTGAACGAGTAGATCACCAGGATCAGCATCGGCAGGTAGATGAACAGCAAGCCGAGCACCAGCATCAGCTTGGAGAAACCGAAGCGCTTCATGCTCTGCCCTCCATTTCTTTGGCCTGGCTGCGGTTGAACAGCAGGATGGGCACGATCAGGATCGCCAGCATCACCACCGCCAGGGCGGATGCCACCGGCCAGTCACGGTTGTTGAAGAACTCCTGCCACAGCACCTTGCCGATCATCAGGGTTTCCGGGCCGCCGAGCAGTTCAGGAATCACGAACTCGCCCACCACCGGGATGAACACCAGCATGCAGCCGGCGATGATGCCGTTCTTTGACAGCGGCACAGTGATCTTCCAGAAGCTGTTGAAGGTGCTCGAACCCAGGTCGCTTGCGGCCTCGAGCAGGCTCGGGTCGTGCTTGACCAGGTTCGCGTACAACGGAAGGATCATGAACGGCAGGTACGAATAGACCACGCCGATGTACACCGCCAGGTTGGTGTTGAGGATCTGCAGCGGCTGGTCGATCAAGCCGATCCACAGCAGGAAGCTGTTGAGCAGGCCGTTGTTGCTGAGGATGCCCATCCAGGCATAGACGCGGATCAGGATCGCGGTCCAGGTCGGCATCATGATCAGCAGCAGCAGGACCGTCTGGGTTTCCTTGCGGGCATTGGCGATGGCGTAGGCCATCGGGTAGCCGATCAGCAGGCACAGAAGGGTGCTGAAGAAGGCCATCTTCAGCGAGCCCAGGTAGGCCGAGATGTACAGTTCATCCTCGGTCAACAGGCCGTAGTTGGCCAGGTTGAGCACCAGCTGGATCTTGTCCTCGACGTAGCTGTAGATCTCCGTGTAGGGCGGGATCGCCACGTCGGCTTCAGCGAAGCTGATCTTCAGGACGATGAAGAACGGCAGCATGAAGAACAGGAACAGCCAGATGAACGGCACGCCGATCACCAGATGGCGGCCCTCCGGTTTGACCTTGTTGAATGCTCGCTTGAGCTTGCGAATGTTCATGAGCGCAGTACCACGCCGCTGTCGTCTTCCCACCAGACGTACACTTCATCGCCCCAGGTCGGGCGGGTGCCCTGGCGCTCGGCGTTGGCGACGAAGGACTGGACCACTTTCCCGCTCGGCAGCTCCACGTAGAACACCGAATGACCACCCAGGTAGGCGATGTCATGGACCTTGCCACGCGACCAGTTGTACTGGCAGGTCGGCTGCTCGGAGGTCACCAGGAGTTTTTCCGGACGCAGGGCATAAGTGATGTGCTTGTCTTCGACCGAGGTGGTGACACCGTGGCCCACGTAGATATTGCGTTCGAGCTCAGGGCTTGCGATCAGCGCATGGCCTTCGGCGTCGTCGACCACTTCACCCTCGAATAGGTTGACGTTACCGATGAACTCGCAGACCAGGCGGCTGGTCGGGGTCTCGTACACATCCACCGGGCTGCCGATCTGGGCGATCCAGCCCAGGTGCATGATGGCGATGCGTTGGGCCATGGTCATGGCCTCTTCCTGGTCGTGGGTCACCATCACGCAGGTCACGCCGACCCGCTCGATGATTTCGACCAGCTCCAGCTGCATTTGCGAGCGTAGTTTCTTGTCCAGGGCGCCCATCGGTTCGTCCAGCAGCAGCAGCTTCGGACGCTTGGCCAACGAACGGGCCAGGGCCACACGCTGGCGCTGGCCGCCGGAAAGCTGGTGCGGCTTGCGCTTGGCGTACTGGGTCATGTGGACCAGCTTGAGCATCTCGGCCACGCGGGCGTCGATCTCGGCCTTAGGCATCTTGTCCTGCTGCAGGCCGAAGGCGATGTTCTGCGCCACGGTCATGTGCGGGAACAGCGCGTAGGACTGGAACATCATGTTGATCGGCCGCTCATAGGGCGGCATGTCGGTGATGTCGACGCCATCGAGGAAGATCCGCCCTTCGGTCGGACGCTCGAAGCCGGCAAGCATACGCAGCAAGGTGGACTTGCCGGAGCCGGAGCCACCCAGCAGGGCGAAGATCTCACCCTTGCGGATTTCCAGGGACACATCGTCCACGGCTACCGTTTCGTCGAACTTTTTTGTGACCCGGTCGATTTTGACCAGCACCTGCTTGGGTTGCTGGCCACCCTCGAGGGCTTTTTTATAGGCACCGGAGGCAACTGCCATGAGTGAAACTCCCAACAAGATTTTTATGCCCACACGACCTGTTTTGGCAGGAACGTAGCGGGTCTGGATGATTACTTGCCCGACTTGACCTTGGTCCAGCTACGGGTCATCAGACGTTGCACCTTCGGTGGCAACTCAGCATTGACGAACATCTTGTCCAGCACTTCCTGCGGAGGGTAGACCGCAGCGTCAGTCCTCACGGCCTGATCCATCAGGTCGCCAGCCTTGGGGTTCGGGTTGGCGTAACCGACATAATCGCTGACCTGAGCGATGACCTCAGGTTTCAGCAGATAGTTGATGAAGGCATGGGCCTCCTTGACGTTGCTGGCGTCCTTGGGAATCGCCAGCACATCGAACCAGAGGTTGCCGCCTTCTTTTGGAATGGCGTAGGCCAGTTTCACGCCCTTGCCGGCCTCTTCGGCGCGGGCCTTGGCCTGGAACACATCACCGGAGAATCCGGCGGCGACGCAGATATCGCCATTGGCCAGGTCAGTGATGTATTTCGAGGAATGGAAGTAGGTCACGTAGGGACGCACGGCCAGGAGTTTCTTTTCGGCCGCCTGGTAGTCCTTGGGATTGCTGCTGTTAGGGTCCAGGCCCATGTAGTTGAGCACGGCCGGCAGCATTTCGTCGGCCGAGTCCAGGAAAGCCACGCCGCACTGGGAGAGCTTCTTCATGTTCTCGGGCTCGAAGAGCACGGCCCAGGAGTCGATCTTGTCGGTGCCCAGCACCGCCTTGACCTTCTCGACGTTGTAACCAATGCCGTTGGTACCCCACAGATACGGCACGGCGTACTGGTTGCCCGGGTCATTGCGCTCGAGGCGCTTCATCAGAGCCGGGTCCAGGTTGGAATAATTCGGCAGCAGGCTGCGGTCGAGCTTCTGGAAGGCGCCCGCCTTGATCTGCTTGCCCAGGAAATGGTTGGACGGCACGACCACGTCATAGCCGGTGCGACCGGCCAGCAGCTTGCCTTCCAGGGTTTCGTTGGAATCGAAGACGTCGTACTTGGCCTCGATGCCGGTTGCCTTCTGGAAATCGGCGAGGGTCGTCGGGCCAATGTAGTCCGACCAGTTGTAGATATGCACCGTGGGCGCTGCTTGGACGCCGAATGCCAGCGTCAGACCCGCTCCAGCCATCATGGCCTTGCGAAATACGGAAATAGACAAGTGGATGGTCCTCACAATCAGTGCCTCTGGGTGACGGCGACGCTGCCGTACACGCAAAACCGGCGCGCAACTTACCTTTGCTGCATCGATGCCGCAAACAAAATTGCCTTACACGCCTTCCAGGCCGGGAAACCCCGGCCCAGAGGGCTTCGAGACGGGCTTACTTGCCCGACTTGATCTTGGTCCAGCTGCGAGTGATCTCACGCTGGGCCTTGGCACCCGGGTCGGCGATCGCGTACAGCTTTTTCTTCACGTCAGCTGGCGGGTAGATGCTCGGATCGCTGGTGATTTCCTTGTCTACCAGTGCAGTCGCAGCTTTGTTGCCGTTCGGGAAGCGCACGGCATTGGTGATGCCAGCCATGACTTCCGGTTGCATCAGGAAGTCCATGAACTTGTAGGCGGCTTCGACGTTTTCGGCATCCTTCGGAATGGCGACCATGTCGTAGAAGGTACCGGCGCCTTCCTTCGGAATGACGTAGCTCAGCTTGACCTTGTCGCCGGCTTCGTGGGCACGGGCCTTGGATTGCTCCAGGTCGCCCGAGTAGCCGACTGCCACGCAGATATTGCCGTTGGCCAGGTCAGAGATGTACTTGGAGGAGTGGAAGTAGGTGATCGAAGGACGAATGCTCAGGAACAGCTCTTCGGCAGCCTTCAGGTCTTTCTTGTCGGTGCTGTTGGACGGTTTGCCCAGGTAGTGCAAGGCCGCCGGGATCATTTCGGTCGGCGCGTCCAGGAAGCTCACGCCGCAGCTCTTGAGCTTGGCGATGTTCTCAGGCTTGAACACGGCGTCCCAAGAGTCGATCTTGTCCACGCCCAGCGCAGCCTTGACCTTCTCAGGGTTGTAGCCGATGCCGATCGAGCCCCACATGTACGGGAAGGCGTGCTTGTTGCCCGGGTCGCTGGCATCACCCACGGCCTTGAGCAGGTCTTCGTCCAGGTTCTTCCAGTTCGGCAGCTTCGAACGGTCCAGCTCCTGGTAGACACCCGCCTTGATCTGCTTGGCCAGGAAGTTGTTCGACGGCACGACCACGTCGTAGCCGGACTTGCCGGCCAGCAGCTTGGCTTCCAGGGTCTCGTTGCTGTCGAAGACGTCGTAGACCACCTTGATGCCGGTCTGCTTCTCGAAGTTGGCGATGGTGTCCGGCGCAATGTAGTCGGACCAGTTGTAGACGTGCAGCGTTTTGTCGTCAGCCTGAACAGCGGTAGCCATGGCACCCATCAGGGCCGCGGCCAGCAACGTCTTGCCCATTTTCTTCATGCGTAATGCTCCAGAATTTATTATCAAGCCATCTGTTCAGCAGCCAAGATCCCACGGTACAGCGCTGGGCGACTGAAACAGCCGCTAGTCTGGCAAGTTACAAGGCGCTGTTTCAAGGAAAGCAGGGCCCTGTAACCGCTTAATGTCGCTTTGCCAGCCTAGCAGACCGTCACTTGATCGCTTCGTACGTCAAGTCCAGGCACTTGCGCGCCTTTTCAATCAACTCGTCGATCTCCGCGTGGCTGATCACCAAGGGCGGCGCGATGATCATGGTGTCGCCCACCGCACGCATCACCAGCCCGTTCTCGAAGCAGTGTGTACGGCAGATCATGCCGACGCCCTTGCCCTCGTGACGGGTGCGGGTCGCCTTGTCCTTGACCAGCTCGATCGCACCGAGCAGGCCCAGGCCGCGTACCTCGCCCACCAGTGGGTGGTCTTGCAGTTCACGCAAACGCTTTTGCAAATAAGGTGCCGTTTCGGTCCTGGCGCGCTCAACGATCTTCTCATCGCGCAGGATGCGCAGGTTTTCCAGGCCCACGGCAGCGGCCACCGGGTGACCTGAGTAGGTAAAGCCGTGGTTGAAGTCGCCGCCTTCGCTGAGAACCTGGGCCACGGTGTCACGCACGATCACACCGCCCATGGGGATGTAACCGGAGGTCAGGCCCTTGGCGATGGTCATCAGGTCGGGTTCCAGACCGTAGTAGTCCGAGCCGAACCACTCGCCGGTACGGCCGAAGCCGCAGATCACCTCGTCGGCGACGAACAGAATGTCGTACTTGGCGAGGATCTCCTTGATCTTCGGCCAGTAGGTGTCCGGTGGAATGATTACCCCGCCCGCCCCCTGGATCGGCTCGGCGATGAACGCCGCGACGTTGTCTTCGCCCACTTCCAGGATTTTCTTTTCCAGTTGCTCGGCAGCCCATACCCCGAACGCATCCGGGGTCATGTCACCGCCCTCACCGAACCAGTACGGCTGTGGAATGTGCACGATGCCCGGGATCGGCAGGCCGCCCTGCTCGTGCATGCCGCTCATGCCGCCGAGGCTTGCGCCAGCGACGGTGGAGCCGTGGTAGCCATTGATGCGGCCGATGATGGTCTGCTTGCCAGGCTTGCCCTTGAGCGCCCAGTAGTGGCGGACCATACGCAGCACGGTGTCGTTGCCTTCGGAGCCGGAGCCGGTGAAGAACACATGGGTCATGCCCTTGGGCGCCACATCGGTGATCGCCTTGGCCAGTTCCAGGGCTGGCGGGTGAGCGGTCTGGAAGAACAGGTTGTAGTACGGCAGCTCTCGCATCTGTTTTTCCGCCGCCTGCACCAGTTCTTCACGGCCATAGCCGACGGCCACGCACCATAGGCCGGCCATGCCGTCGAGGATCTTGTGACCCTCGCTGTCCCACAAATGCACGCCCTGGGCCTTGGTGATGATGCGCGGTCCTTTTTCCTTCAGCTGCTTGTAGTCGCTGAAAGGCGCCAGGTGGTGCTCACCGCTCAAGGTTTGCCATTCACGGGTTTGCGGGTTGTTGACGCTCATGTGCTTCTCCGTTATCCGACAGCCGCGCTGAAGCGGCCCCAAGTTTGATCAGACGGCAAACAGCAGGAACTCACGTTCCCAGGAGCTGATTACCCGTTTGAAGTTCTCGTGCTCAGCCCGCTTGGTGGCCACATAGCCGCTGATGAATTTCTTGCCCAGGTACTGCTCCAGCGCGCGGCAGTTTTCCATGCGCTCCAAGGCATCTTCGATGGTCAGCGGCAGGCGCAGATTGCGCCGCTCGTAGCCACGGCCCTGGACCGGCGCGCTGGCTCCGATGCCCTCGACCATACCGATGTAGCCACACAGCAAGCTCGCGGCAATGGCCAGGTAGGGGTTGGCGTCGGCGCCTGGCAGACGGTTTTCCACGCGGCGGTTCTGCGGCCCGGCATCAGGCACGCGCAGGCCAACGGTGCGGTTCTCCTCGCCCCATTCGACGTTCACCGGTGCCGAGGTGTCCGGCAGGAAACGGCGGAACGAGTTGACGTTGGGGGCGAACAGCGGCAGCGCTTCAGGGATGAACTTTTGCAGGCCGCCGATGTGGTTGAGGAACAGCTCGCTCATGCTGCCGTCCTCGTTGGAGAAGATGTTCTTGCCGGTGGCCACGTCCACCACGCTCTGGTGCAGGTGCATGGCGCTGCCCGGCTCGCCGGTCATGGGTTTGGCCATGAAGGTCGCGGCCACGTTGTGCTTGAGCGCCGCCTCGCGCATGGTGCGCTTGAACACCAGGATCTGGTCGGCCAGGTGCAGGGCGTTGCCGTGACGGAAGTTGATCTCCATCTGCGCCGTGCCGTCTTCGTGGATCAGTGTGTCGAGGTCCAGTTGCTGCAGTTCGCACCAGTCATAGACGTCCTCGAACAACGGGTCGAACTCGTTGGCAGCCTCGATGGAGAACGACTGGCGGCCGGTCTCCGGACGGCCGGAGCGACCCACTGGCGGTTGCAGCGGGAAGTCCGGATCCTCGCTGCGCTTGGTCAGGTAGAACTCCATCTCAGGCGCCACGATCGGCTGCCAGCCTTTGTCGGCGTACAGCTTCAGGACTTTCTTGAGCACGTTGCGCGGCGACAGCTCGACCGGGTTGCCCTTCTTGTCGTAGGTGTCGTGGATGACCTGGGCGGTCGGCTCGATAGCCCATGGCACGAGGAACACAGCGCTCTCGTCTGGGCGGCAGATCATGTCGATGTCGGCCGGGTCCAGCAGTTGGTAATAGATGTCGTCGTCGACGTAGTCGCCGGTCACGGTCTGCAGCAGGACGCTTTCGGGCAGGCGCATGCCCTTTTCGGCGATGAACTTGTTGGTCGGCGAAATCTTGCCGCGGGTGATGCCGGTCAGGTCGCTGATCAGGCATTCCACTTCGGTGATCTTGTGCTCTTTCAACCAATCGGTGAGCTGGTCGAGGTTGGTACTCATAAATACCTCAGGAGGTAATGTGGCCCGGCTGACGATAGTCGGGCGCCGCTGA
This sequence comes from Pseudomonas sp. HMSC08G10, assembly GCF_001808425.1. Lineage (NCBI taxonomy): Bacteria > Pseudomonadati > Pseudomonadota > Gammaproteobacteria > Pseudomonadales > Pseudomonadaceae > Pseudomonas > Pseudomonas sp. HMSC08G10. Next base: position 182,719 of record NZ_KV793294.1, read on the forward strand.
CGCCTGGCGTCGATCAAGACGGAAGCTGCCTGGCCGCAAATGCCATGGCAGACCCGCGCCTTGATTCTGGATGCAGTGCTTGGCTAAAGCAAAAACCCACGCGCAAGACGACAGCAGATACACTCGAAACAAGCGTGTCCGCGATACAAACAAAGGGCAGAGAAGCGAAAAGACGTGCAGGAAACTGCTACGAACGGAGGATGGACCTGACCAGCCGTCAATTATTGCGAGCAGAGCGCGCGCGCAGGACTCGATGCGTGCGCAGCCTTCGCGGCGAATGCTGGGAACACCTGTGTGCGCGGCGCAGGCAGCGCTTTCAGGTCTCGACAGGCGGACCATGTGACCCTCGTATTATTGTGTTCTGGGTTGAGGCCGAGCTTAGCCTTGTTCATTTTTTTACACAACCACTCCGTAAAAAATAAACCACGCTCAGCCTGCGATAGCCCTTTGGGGCCAAAATAGCGGATAATGAGTTGCCCCCAGATGCAGCATTTCTGCCGTTGCTGTGCCATTTCGGGGCATCATGGGGTTGGCTTGACTTCGCTAGGTCTTTCGGATTGACTGGGCTTGCAAGCCCCCCTTGATTGATATTTTTAACAACAAAGGTGTTGCATCATGTCGGTACCCCCGCGTGCCGTTCAGCTTAACGAAGCGAACGCGTTCCTTAAGGAACATCCTGAGGTTCTCTACGTTGACCTTCTGATTGCAGATATGAATGGTGTGGTGCGCGGCAAGCGCATAGAGCGCACCAGCCTCCACAAGGTTTACGAGAAAGGCATCAACCTGCCCGCCTCCCTCTTCGCCCTGGATATCAACGGTTCCACCGTCGAAAGCACCGGCCTTGGCCTGGACATCGGCGATGCCGACCGCATCTGCTACCCGATCCCCGGCACCCTCTCCAACGAACCCTGGCAGAAGCGCCCCACCGCCCAACTGCTGATGACCATGCACGAACTGGAAGGCGAGCCGTTCTTCGCCGACCCGCGCGAGGTCCTGCGCCAAGTGGTGAACAAGTTCACCGAGATGGGCCTGACGATCTGCGCAGCTTTCGAGCTCGAGTTCTACCTGATCGACCAGGAAAACGTGAACGGCCGTCCCCAGCCGCCGCGTTCGCCGATCTCGGGCAAGCGTCCGCAATCGACCCAGGTCTATCTGATCGACGACCTGGACGAGTATGCCGATTGCCTGCAGGACATCCTCGAAGGCGCCAAGGAGCAAGGCATTCCGGCCGACGCCATCGTCAAGGAAAGCGCCCCGGCCCAGTTCGAAGTCAACCTGCATCACGTCCCCGACCCGCTCAAGGCCTGTGACTACGCCGTACTGCTCAAGCGCCTGATCAAGAACATCGCCTACGACCATGAGATGGATACCACCTTCATGGCCAAGCCCTACCCGGGCCAGGCGGGCAATGGCCTGCATGTACACATCTCCGTGCTGGACAAAGATGGCAACAACATCTTCACCAGCGAGGATCCCGAGCAGAACGCCGCGCTACGTCACGCTGTCGGCGGTGTGCTCGAGACCCTGCCCGCGTCCATGGCGTTCCTGTGCCCGAACGTCAACTCGTACCGTCGCTTCGGTGCACAGTTCTATGTGCCGAATGCGCCGAGCTGGGGCCTGGACAACCGTACCGTGGCCCTGCGCGTGCCAACCGGTTCGCCGGACGCCGTGCGCATCGAGCATCGCGTGGCCGGTGCCGACGCCAACCCGTACCTGATGATGGCCGCCGTATTGGCCGGTGTGCACCATGGCCTGACCAACAAGGTCGAGCCGGGTGAGCCGATCGAAGGCAAC
>NZ_KV793294.1:184532-249764 GCF_001808425.1 Pseudomonas sp. HMSC08G10
CTGGAGCAGAGCCTGCCGAACAACCTGCGCGATGCCCTGCGCGAGCTGGACGACAGCGAAATCCTGAACAAGTACATCGATCCGAAGTACATCGACATCTTCGTCGCGTGCAAGGAGAGCGAGCTGGAGGAGTTCGAGCACTCGATCTCCGACCTCGAGTACAACTGGTACCTGCATACCGTGTAAACGAAAACGCCGCCCCAAGGGGCGGCGTTTTTCATTCCGGGACCGTGTCGCCCGCGAAGAGATCAGCACAGTCTCAAAGCGGCTTCTCGAAAATCTTCGAATTGCGCTGGTAGTTGTACAGCGATGCCCGCGCCGCCGGCAGCCGCTCCACCCCACTGGGCGCAAAGCCGCGTTCACGGAACCAATGCGCGGTACGGGTGGTGAGCACGAACAAGGTGCTAAGGCCCTGCTGCCGTGCCCGACTCTCGATCCGCTCCAGCAACTCGTCGCCACGTCCGCCATGGCGATACTCAGGGTTCACCGCCAGGCACGCCAGCTCCCCTGCATCGGAATCGGCGATCGGATACAGCGCCGCGCAGGCGATGATCATGCCCTCGCGCTCGACGACGCTGAACTGCTCGATCTCTCGCTCCAACACTTCACGCGAGCGCCGCACCAAGATCCCCTGCTCCTCCAGCGGACTGATCAGCTCCAGCAAACCGCCCACATCGTCGATGGTCGCCTCACGCACCACTTCGAACTGCTCCTGGGACACCAGCGTGCCCCCGCCGCCACGCGTGAACAGCTCGGTCAGCAGCGCGCCGTCCTCGGCATAGCTGACGATATGACTGCGCGCCACACCGCCCTTGCAGGCTTCGGCGGCGGCATCGAGCAGTTCGCCCTGATAGTCGCTGCCCAAGCGTTGCAGATGCGCGGGTACCTGTTGTGGACGCAGCTCACGCACCAGCTTGCCCTGCTCGTCCAGCAAGCCGGGTTCGGCACCGAACAGCAGCAGTTTGTCGGCGCCAAGCTCGATGGCGGCGCGGGTCGCCACGTCTTCGCAGGCCAGGTTGAAGATCTCGCCGGTAGGCGAATAGCCCAAGGGCGACAGCAACACGATGGAGCGCTCGTCGAGCAGGCGGTTGATACCCTTGCGGTCGATCCGCCGCACCTCGCCGGTGTGGTGATAGTCGACCCCTTCGAGCACCCCGATCGGCCGGGCGGTGACCAGGTTGCCCGACGCCACCCGCAGGCGCGAGCCTTGCATCGGCGAGGCGGCGATATCCATCGACAGGCGCGCCTCGATGGCCAGGCGCAGGGCGCCCACGGCATCGATCACGCAGTCCAGGGTCGCCGCGTCGGTGACGCGCATGCCGCGATGATAGTGAGGCGTCAGGCCGCGATCGGCCAGGCGGCTCTCGATTTGCGGACGCGAGCCATGGACCAGCACCAGCCGCACGCCGAGGCTATGCAGCAGCACCAGGTCGTGGACGATGTTGCCGAAATTGGGGTGTTCCACGCCATCGCCTGGGAGCATGACCACAAAGGTGCAGTCGCGATGAGCGTTTATGTAGGGAGAAGCATGGCGCAGCCAGTTGACGTAATCGGGCATGACAAGGCCTGTGGATAAGTGAACGGAGAACGGCGAACAAACGGCGGCGTTCAAAATCATCGTCGGAACAGGCTTGCGGTCACGCGCGGTCTCCTCTAGGCAGGGACGAATCAGGTCAATGGACGTTTAGGCGCTGTACGAAATGTATCCGCTCTGGCCCATGCTGTGTTGGAACAGGGCTCCCAAATGCGCGTGTACATGCGTGCGAACACATTTCATACAGATCCTAGCTCAGGCAATAGTGCCGGATCAGATCACGCAATAGACGCACGGTAGGCTCGATACGTGACATTTCAAGGTATTCGCCCGGCTGGTGGGCACAGGCAATGTCGCCCGGGCCCAGCACGATGGTCTGGCAGCCCAGTTGTTGAAGATAAGGCGCTTCGGTGCCAAAGGCCACTGCCTCGGCGCGATGGCCGGTCAGACGTTCGGCCAATTGCACCAGTTCGGCGTCGGCGGCCTGCTCGAACGGAGGGACTTCCGGAAACAACGGCGCATAGTCGATGCGCACTTCGTGGCGTTCGGCCACCGGCACGAGTTTTTCCCGGATCGCCGCGCGCAGCTGCTCGACATCCATGCCGGGCAGCGGACGCAGGTCGAACTCCAGGGCGCATTGGCCGCAGATACGATTAGGGTTGTCGCCGCCGTGGATGCAGCCGAAGTTCATCGTCGGGGTCGGCACGCTGAACTGCGGGTTGCGGTAGGCCTGCTGCCATTGCTGGCGAAGGCCCATCAGCTCGCCCATCACCGCATGCATCGCCTCAAGGGCACTGCGCCCAAGGCTTGGGTCAGAGGAATGCCCGCTGCGCCCCAGGATGTCGATACGGTCCATGAGGATACCCTTGTGCATGCGAATCGGCCGCAGGCCCGTAGGCTCACCGATCACTGCCGCGCGACCTAGGGGCTGGCCGGCCTCAGCCAGGGCGCGGGCGCCGGACATGGAGCTTTCCTCGTCGCAGGTCGCAAGAATCAGCAGCGGTTGCTTGAAATCGTGTTCCAACAGCGGCAACACGGCCTCGATGACCAGCGCAAAGAAGCCTTTCATGTCGCAACTGCCCAAGCCCACCCAGCGGCCATCGACCTCGGTCAGCTTGAGCGGATCGCTGGCCCACAGTTGTGGATCATAGGGCACGGTATCGCTGTGTCCGGCCAACACCAGGCCGCCGGGACCCGTGCCACGGCTGGCCAGCAGATTGAACTTGCCAGGCGTTACCTGACGGATCTCGCAGACAAAGCCAAGATCGCCAAGCCAGCCGGCCAGCAAGTCGATGACCTGACGGTTGGACTGGTCCAGCGCAGCCTGGGTGCAACTGACCGACGGTGCGGCGATCAGGGCGGCGAACTGGTCTTTCAGCGACGGCAGGGGCATAAGCGCTCTCCTCGGGCTCGAGGCCCATCATAGCAATGCATCCCGTCCCCGGAACAACCCAACAGCCGGGAGCCGACTCCTGTAGACTGCACGACAACGATGCCCCCTCCTTCGAGTCTGCGATGCACAAAGAAACCGAACTCAAGCTCCGCGCCAGCCGCGAGACCCTTGCCGCCCTGCGCGAGCACCCCCTGCTGAAGAAGCGCAACAAGTCCGGCTGGCAGACCCGCGAACTGCTCAACCAGTACTTCGACACCCCAGACCGCGACCTCGCGGCTGCTCGCGTTGCCCTGCGCCTGCGCCGGGACGGCGAGGTCATCATCCAGACCCTCAAGTGCCGAGGCCAGAGCGTGGCCGGGCTGTCCGAGCGCAACGAACACGAATGGCACCTGGACAAGGTCAAGCTGGACCTCAAGAAGCTCGACGACACCTGCTGGCCAGAGCAGTTGGCGGGGCTGGACAAAAAGACCATCAAGCCGCTGTTCACCACCGACTTCACCCGCGAGTTCGCCGAGATCGCCTGGGGTCGTGGCAAAGCCAAGGTGGTGATCGAAGCCGCCCTTGACCAAGGCTTCGTCATCGCTGGCAAGCGCAAGGAAGAAATCTGCGAGCTGGAGCTTGAGCTGCGTGAAGGTGCCCCTGAAGCGCTGCTGGAACTGGCCGCCGAACTGGCCGCCAGCCTGCCGCTGATGCCCTGCGACATCAGCAAAGCCGAGCGCGGCTACCGCCTGCTCGAGCCCGAAAGCTATGAGCTGAGTTTGCCGAACACCGAGCTTGAAGCCGAAACTTCGGTGGACGACGCCTTCGCGGCGCTGGCCTGGCAGTTGCTCGGCAGCAGCCAGCGCCTGGCCGAGCAGTACCGTCACAGCGGCCATTGGCGCCTGCTGCAGGACTGGGTGCAGTGCCTGGCCGAGCTGCGTGCCCTGGTCAGCACTTTGGGCCAGGCCGCCCCCCGCGCGACCACACGTGACCTGCGTCTGCGCCTGGACGCCCTGCTGGAAGACTGGCGTCCGTTGGTACAGGCCGGCAACGACGACGAAGACGTCCGCCGCGCCGCCCCCGAGCAGTTCGCTGACGAGCTCGAAGACACTCGCTGGGGTCAGTTCTCCCTGGAAACCTCGCGCTGGCTGCTGGCCCGTACCTGGACCGTCGAGCGCGCCGGCCGGGGCGAGCGCCAGGGCAAGGCGCACCTGGCCAGCTGGCTGGCGCACCTGCTGGGCGAGGAAGGCCGTTCGCTGAAGTTGCCGCTGTATGCCCAGCGTCCAGAAGACCTTGCCGAGCAATTGCCGCGCATCGAGCAATTGCTGGCCTGGCTGCACCACGCGCGCCACGTGCTCGAGGCGCCGCAGATGGACCGGCTGTATGGCGACCTGAAGAAGCTACATGAGCTGGCGGAACTGCCGATCAGCGATGAACTGCTAGAGGCGCGGATCGAGCAGGCCCGCGTCATCGATCAGAGCCGGGGCTGGAAGCATCTGCTCAAAGTTTGATACCGGCTCGCCTACTTCACGGGTGGACCCGTTCCTACAGATACGGCGCAGATTCTGACTTTGCGCAGCCCTGTGAGCGCGGGTTCCCCTGTGAACGCTTCACCTCGATAACGGCAGGCTGGTGGTGGATTTGATTTCGGACAGGGCCACGATCGAATTGACTTCCTGGATCCCTGGCACGTTGGACAACTTCTCGAAGAAGAACCGTTCGTAGGCTTCGATATCCGGCGTGACAATGCGCAGCAGGAAATCAACCGAACCCATCAGCACATAACACTCCAGCACCTGCGGAAACCCCCGGATCGCCTCAGTGAACTCGGTGAAGTTCGAACGCCCATGGGCATTGAGCTTTACCTCGGCGAAGATCTGCGTATTGAGGCCAACCTTCTTGCGGTCGAGCAAGGTCACCTGGCCACGAATGATCCCCTCGTCCTTCAAGCGCTGTATGCGCCGCCAGCACGGCGATTGCGAAAGGCCGATGCGCTCGGCGATCTGCGCGCTGGACAGCGAAGCATCCTCTTGTAACAGCTCCAGGATGCGGCGATCGTAAGCGTCAAGCTCGCTTTGCATGAACAATTCTCCATTTCGCACGGACTCGAATAGAAATAGCTGCCAAGGGGCAACCGGCTGGAATCATAGCGAAAAAATACCCCCCTCGACCTGCCAGAATTGCTCCCTCGACGATGGAGATCGGCATGAACGCACTCGAACGCCCCGACACCCCGCAACGCACCGACACCTGGGCCGCCAGCGCCGCTCACTGCACCGCACGCTATCGCCTGCAGGCCGAGGCCGAGCCGGACAGCCTGTGCCGGGTGCTCAATCTGTTCGCGTTGCAGTTTCTGACTCCGCACAGCGTCAATGTGCAACAGCAGGACGATCTGCTGGATATCGAAGTGGGTGTGGACGGGCTGAGCTGGCATCGGGCCGAAGTCATTGCACAGAAATTGCGCAACCTGGTGTGTGTCGGTGAAGTGTGCCTTGAGAACATGCCGCGGATGGCCGAGGTGGCTGCAAGCTGAGGACTGCAAGACGGGGGTGGCCTCGTTCGGCTTCTCTGAGCAAGATCCAGACACTTTTTGCCCCGACTCCTTCACCTGACGCGGGCTAGCCTTCCCCGGGACCGATCCACCCTGGCAAGGAAGCCAACTATGTATACCGACGACACCCACGCCCTCGAACTGAGCCGAGTGCTCGACGCCCTGCTCATCGAACAGCACCTGGACGCCAGCGACACCCTGCGCGTTCTCGAACAGGCCCACCGCCACCCAGATCAGCATCCGCTCGAGACCATCGCCAGCCTCGACCTCCATGACCGTCGCCACCCCGACCGACGCCTGGACCTGGACATCCTCTGCCAATGGCTCGCCAACCGGGCCGGCCAACCGTTCATGCGCATAGACCCACTGCAAGTCGACCTGCAGCAGGTCAGCGGCCTGATGTCGCCAGCTTTCGCCCAGCGCCATGGCATCCTCGCCGTGGCTGTGGACGACAGCTGCGTCACGGTGGCCAGCGCCCAACCCTATCAGTGCGAATGGGAGGCCGACTTGGTCCGCAGCCTGGGCAAGCCGATCCGCCGCGTACTGGCCAGCCCGGTGCAGGTTCGCCAATTGGCCCAGACCTTCGTTCGCCTGGCCCACTCGGTCAAGGGCGCACAGCGCCAGCAGACCACTGGCCTGGGTGAACTGGAGCATCTGCTGGAGCTCGGCCAGCGCCACACCGAGGCCAGCGCCGACGACGCCCACATCGTGCACATCGTCGACTGGCTGCTGCAGTACGCCATCGAACAGCGCGCCAGCGATATCCACCTCGAACCGCGCCGAGAACAGGGCCAGCTGCGATACCGCATAGATGGCTTGCTGCATACGGTCTATGCCTTTCCGGCAGGTGTCACCCTGGCGTTGGTCAGCCGCCTCAAGCACTTGGGGCGCATGGATGTCGCAGAAAAGCGCCGCCCCCAGGACGGTCGATTGAAAAGCCGTCTGCCGGGGGGTGGCGACGTGGAACTGCGGCTGTCCACATTACCCACGCCTTTCGGCGAAAAACTGGTACTGCGGCTGTTCGACTCCCAACAATCGCACCAGGACTTTCACCACCTGGGTCTGGAGGGCGACTTGTTACGCCAATGGCAAGGGCTGCTGAACCACCGCCAAGGTATCGTCCTGGTCACAGGCCCCACAGGCTCGGGCAAGACCAGCACGCTCTACGCCAGCCTACGTCAACTGGCCACGCCCCAGGTCAACCTGTGCACCATCGAAGACCCTATCGAGCGTCTGGAGCCTGCGTTCAACCAGCTGCAGGTCCAGCCGAGCCTCGACCTGGGGTTTGCCAATGGCGTGCGCGCCCTGCTGCGCCAGGATCCGGACATCATCATGATCGGTGAGATACGTGATCGCGAGACCGCCCAGGTCGCGGTGCAAGCAGCCCTGACGGGGCACCTGGTGCTGTCCACCCTTCACACCGACGACACCTGCAGCGCGATCACCCGCCTACAGGAGCTGGGTGTGGCGGACTACCTGCTCAAAGCCACACTGCTCGGCGTCATGGCCCAGCGCCTGGTGCGTACCTTCTGCTGCGACTGCCAGGGCACGGCGGCCCTCGACGGTGTTGCCTGTCGTGCTTGCCGCGGGACGGGGTTTCATGGCCGCACGGGGCTGTTCGAGCTGTTGATCCCAAGCGAAGGCCTGCGCGCCAGCATCGGCTCCAACAGCGATCTGGCCGCCCTGCGTCGGATGGCTCTGGCGGAAGGGTTGCAGGACCTGCGCCACTGCGGGGAGGTGAAAATCAGCGCCGGACAGACCAGCCTGGCGGAGGTGCTCAGGGTCTGCTCCTGAGCAAAATTCCCTTGTATTCAGGGAACTTGCGTCACTCAGACACGATCCAAACGGCCATTCCCACAACCCTCACCACTCGAGGTGAATGCACCATGCGTCTCAAAACCGCCATCGCAGCAGCCGCCCTGCTCTCGCTGCCTGTTGGCTCCGCCATGGCCGATACCTTCTGGCGTAACGTCATGACTTCCGGCGCGACCACCGCGTCGAGCTACCTGACCTCCAAAGACCACAAGATGGTCGTGGCCGCCCAAGACGATGCCGGCAGCTTCGTTGCCAGCGAAGGCGCCATCCGCGGGCCATACCTGGAGGCAGCGATCCGCAAGGTGCGCGCCGACAACCCTGGCATGCAAGCGACCGACATGGACCTGGCCAACGCTATCCTGGCCAAGAACGCCGTCGTCGAGTAACACCGCAGGGTCCTTCCGACAGGTCCATCTCGGGCCTGTATGAGCAACGGTCTTGCTCCGTGGCGTCTTGTTCGCGGGTAAACCCGCTCCCACTGGTCCATGCTGGCCCTGTGGGAGCGGCTGACCCGCAAGCAGACGACTCAGATGCTGGGGTCATCTAACCGCCGCTTCAATCGCCCATTTCCCTCTGCTTCCCACCTACCTTGGATGGCCTGACATCGGCCTCAGCGATACGCCTCCACCGGCACGCACGAGCAGAACAGGTTCCTGTCCCCATACACATTGTCGACCCGGTTCACCGCTGGCCAATACTTGTGCAAGCGCACATGAGCACTGGGGGCTACGCCTTGCTCCAGGCTGTAGGGGCGCGCCCAGGGTGCCAGCACATCGGCCAGGGTATGGGGGGCATGCTTGAGCGGGTTGTCCTCGGCGGGCCAGTTGCCGTCCTTCACTTCATCGATCTCCGCCCGGATCGCCAGCATCGCCTCGACAAAGCGGTCCAGCTCAGCCTTGGATTCGCTCTCGGTAGGCTCGACCATCAAGGTACCCGGCACCGGGAAGGACATGGTCGGGGCATGGAAGCCGTAGTCCATCAGGCGCTTGGCCACGTCCTCCTCGGTGATTCCAGTCAGCGCCTTGAGCGGGCGCAGGTCGAGGATGCATTCGTGGGCGACACGCTCGTTGCGCCCCCGGTACAACACCGGGAATGCCCCATCGAGCTGGTGGGCCAGGTAGTTGGCCGAGAGGATCGCCACCTCGCTGGCATCGGCCAGTTGCGGCCCCATCATCGCGATGTACATCCAGCTGATCGGCAAGATGCTCGCACTGCCCCAGGGCGCGGCGCTGACTGCACTGTTGTTCGGGTCGAGCCCTGGCACCGGCACCACCGGGTGGCTGGCAACGAACGCCTTGAGGTGGGCACGCACCCCGATCGGCCCCATGCCGGGCCCCCCGCCACCATGGGGGATGCAGAAGGTCTTGTGCAGGTTCATGTGCGAGACATCGGCACCGATGTCGGCCGGCCGTGTCAGGCCGACCTGGGCATTGAGGTTGGCGCCGTCCATGTACACCTGGCCACCCTGCTGGTGGATCACCTCACAGATCTCACGAATGCCTTCTTCATACACCCCATGGGTCGAGGGGTAGGTGATCATCAGGCAGGAAAGTCTATCGCCAGCAGCGCGCGCCTTGGCCTTGAGGTCGTCGAGGTCGACGTTGCCATCATCGTCGCAGTCGACGATCACCACCTCCATGCCAGCCATCTGCGCCGATGCAGGGTTGGTGCCGTGCGCCGATGAAGGAATCAGGCACAGGGTCCGCTGCGGCTGATGGCGACTCTGGTGATAGCGGGTGATTGCCATCAGCCCTGCATATTCGCCTTGGGCGCCCGAGTTGGGCTGCATGCAGATGGCATCGAAGCCGGTGATGGCGCACAACCAGCTTTCCAGCTCGTCGATCATGGCCTTGTAGCCCTGGGCCTGGCCGGCCGGGACGAAGGGGTGCAGCGAGGCGAAGCCAGGCCAGGTGATGGGGATCATCTCGCTGGTGGCATTGAGCTTCATGGTGCACGAGCCCAGCGGGATCATCGACTGGTTCAGCGCCAGGTCCTTGTTCTCCAGCTGCTTGAGGTAGCGCAGCATCTCGGTTTCGCTGTGGTGCAGATTGAACACCGGATGGGTGAGCAACGGCGTACGCCGGACCAGCGCCCCCGGAATGCCTTCGGGGAGCGCCTGGGCGTCGAGGTCGGCGATGTGCAGGCCATGGTCGACGCCCAAGAAGACATCGAACAGACGCATGACCGTCGCCTCGGTGCAGGTCTCGTCCAGGCTGACGCCCAGGTGTCCGCGCCCGAGAATGCGCAAATTGATCCGGGCCTTCTCGGCGCTTTCGATGATCGCCGCCTGGGTACCGCCAACGTCGAGGGTCAAGGTATCGAAGAAGTGCTGGTTCACCCGCTTGATGCCCTTGGCTTCGAGGCCTGCGGCCAGGACGAACGTCAGCCGATGCACCCGCTGAGCGATGCGCCTGAGCCCTTCAGGGCCATGGTAGACCGCGTAGAACCCGGCGATGTTGGCCAGCAGCACCTGAGCGGTGCAGATATTGGAATTGGCCTTCTCGCGGCGGATGTGCTGCTCGCGGGTCTGCAAGGCCATGCGCAGGGCGGTATTGCCGCGAGCATCGCGCGAGACGCCGATGATGCGCCCCGGCATCGCGCGCTTGAACTCATCACGACAGGCGAAATATGCGGCATGGGGGCCGCCATAGCCCATGGGTACGCCAAAACGCTGGGTCGAACCCAGCACCACATCGGCCCCCAGCTCACCGGGTGGGGTCAGCACCACCAGGCTGAGGATATCCGCCGCGACGCAGGCCAAGGCGTGTTGGCCATGCAATTGGTCGATCAGTGGACGCAGGTCGCGCACTTCCCCATGGGTGTCGGGATACTGCATCAAGGCGCCGAACACCTGATGCTTGCCCAAGTTGTCCAGCGAATCGACGATCAGTTCGAAGCCGAACCCCTCGGCGCGGGTGCGCAGCACCGAGAGTGTTTGCGGATGGCAGTGCTCGTCGGCAAAGAAGACATTGCTTTTGCTCTTGGCCATCCGCTTGGCCAGGGCCATGGCCTCGGCCGCCGCAGTGGCTTCATCGAGCAACGAGGCATTGGCCAGGGCCAGTCCGGTCAGGTCGATCACCATTTGCTGGAAGTTCAGCAGCGCCTCCAACCGCCCTTGGGCAATTTCCGGCTGGTAAGGCGTGTAGGCGGTGTACCAGCCCGGATTCTCCAGCACATTGCGCAGAATGACGGTGGGCGTGACGGTCCCGTGGTAACCCATGCCGATCAGGCTGGTCCAGATCTGGTTCTGCTCCGCGTACCCAGCCAGTTTGGCCAGGGCAGCTTGCTCATCCAGGGCGGGCGGAAGGTCCAGCGGGCGGGCCAGGCGGATGCCCGGGGGGACGGTCTGTTCGATCAGTTCGGTGCGACTGGCGATGCCGAGGGCATCGAGCATGGCCTTCTGCTCTGAGGCATCAGGCCCCAGGTGACGACGCAGGAAGGGGTTGAGCTCTTGCAGTTGACTCAAGGATGGCGACTGGGACATGGCGATCGTCTCTTCCTGGACCAGGTCTCATGGAGACTTACAAGTCTAGGAAGGGATTGCCCATGCTGCGTGAAATCTTGCGTTGCCCAGTGACTTCTTCACGGATAAACCCGCTCCCGCAGGGCTCGGAGCGCGCCTGCAGGAGGGGTTTAGTTGTGCCAGGAAGGCTTACTCGCCGATGGCAGCTTGGTAGCCAGCAGCGTCCAGCAGGTTGTTCAGATCGGCTGGGTTGCTTGGCTTGAGCTTGAAGATCCAGGCAGCGTAGGGCTCTTCGTTGAGCAGCTCAGGGCTGTCGGCCAGTTCTTCGTTGACGGCGATGACTTCGCCGGCCACAGGTGCGTAGATATCCGAAGCGGCCTTGACCGACTCGACCACGCCCGCGGCGTCGCCAGCGGCAAACACCTTGCCCACTTCTGCCAATTCGACGAACACCACATCACCCAGGGCTTGCTGGGCATGATCGCTGATACCGACGGTCACGCTGCCATCGGCTTCCAGGCGTGCCCACTCGTGGCTTTCGGCAAAACGCAGTTCGGCGGGGATATTGCTCATCTGTTGTCTTCCTCGATTGGCTCAGCGGTCAGCCCGCCGGTAATTGTTCAGATCAGAATCTTTCCATGGCGCACGAAGGTCGGCTTGACCACCCGCACCGGATACCACTTGCCACGAATCTCCACCTCGGCGCGCTCGCCCGTAGCCATGGGCACACGCGCCAAGGCGATGGATTTGCTCAGCGTAGGCGAGAAACTACCACTGGTGATCTCCCCTTCGCCAATCCCGGCTACCCGCACTACCTGATGGGCGCGCAGTACACCACGCTCTTCCAGCACCAGGCCGACCAGTTTCTCTTGCACACCCTGCTCGATTTCCGCAAGCAGGCCGGTACGCCCGATGAAGTCGCGCTCGGCCGGTTCCCAGGCGACGCTCCAGCCGAGGTTGGAGGTCAGTGGCGTATGGTTTTCGTCAATGTCCTGGCCGTAAAGGTTCATGCCGGCTTCCAGGCGCAACGTGTCGCGCGCACCGAGGCCGCTCGGCGCAATGCCTGCACCGACCAGGTCGTTGAAGAAGGCTGGCGCCTGCTGGCCGGGGAAGATGATCTCCAGGCCGTCCTCGCCGGTGTAGCCGGTGCGGGCAATGAACCAGTCACCTTCGGCAACCCCTTCGAACGGGCGCAGCTCACGGACCAGTGCAGCACGCGGGGCACTGAGCAGTTGGGCGACTTTTTCGCGGGCATGGGGGCCTTGGATGGCGAGGATGGCAAGCTCGGAGCGCTCGACGAAGTTGATGGCGAAACCGGCGCTCTGCGCCTGCAGCCAGGTGAGGACCTTGTCGCGGGTGGCGGCGTTGGCCACCAGGCGATAGCCGATTTCCGTGCGGTAGGCGATCAGGTCGTCGATGACGCCGCCGTCGGCGTTGAGCAACGGGCTGTACAGCGCCTTGCCGGGGCTGTCCAGACGGGCCACATCGTTGGCCAACAAACGTTGCAGCCAGGGTGTGGCCTGGTCGCCGGCAACATCGATGACGGTCATGTGGGATACATCGAAGACGCCGCAATCACTGCGCACCTGATGGTGCTCCTCGACTTGCGAACCGTAGTGCAGGGGCATGTCCCAACCACCGAAATCGACCATCTTGGCGCCGAGCGCCAGGTGCAGGTCATACAGAGGCGTACGCTGTCCCATGGGTTTCTCCTTCCGGGCGTGGCGAGGCAGCGGCGGTCGGCAACGTTGATTCGTTGCCTGATCTTGTTCAGGACCCGCCGCAGCGAATGCCGCGCATTGTAGCCGCAAGGGCGGAGCCTGGCACCCTCAGTGACGATGCCCGGGACGCCGAGCCGAACGGCGGATCAACCCGATGACCGGCAGCAGGCCGACCAGCACCAGCGTCAACGCTGGCAGCGAGGCTCGTGCCCATTCGCCTTCGCTGGTCATCTCGAACACCCTGACGGCGAGGGTGTCCCAGCCGAACGGTCGCATCAGCAGCGTCGCCGGCATCTCCTTGAGCACATCGACGAATACCAGCAGCGCCGCACTCAGGGCGCCCGGCACCAGCAACGGCAGATACACCTTGAAAAACAACCCCACGCCACCGACCCCCAGACTGCGCGAAGCCTCCGGCAGCGACGGCCGTATACGCTCCAGGCTGCTCTCCAGCGGACCGTAGGCCACGGCCATGAAGCGCACCAGGTAGGCCAGCAGCAAAGCCCAGAGGCTGCCCAGCAACAACGGTTTGCCGGCGCCGCCCAACCATCGGGACAACGGAACCACCCATTGGTTGTCCAGGTAGCTGAAGGCAAGCATGATCGACACGGCCAGTACCGAGCCCGGCAGGGCATAGCCCAGGTTGGCCACGCCCACCCCGGCGCGGATGCCTCGGGTTGGCGACTGACGCCGCGCAAAGGCCAACAGCAGGGCCACGCTGACCGTGATCAAGGCAGCCATGGCGCCCAGGTAGAGGGTATGCAGCACCAAGCCAATGTACCGCTCGTCAAGGTCATGCCGCCCCCGCTGCCAGAACCACGCCAGCAATTGCAGCAGCGGGATGACGAAAGCACAGGCGAATACCAGCAGGCACCACCCGGTAGCCGCCAGCGCTTTTAGGCCACGCAGGTGATAGAGCGCCTGCCCCCGGGGCCGCTCGTTGCCATGGCGGCTTTTGCCACGAGCCCGCCGCTCGCCGTACAGCACCAGCATCACCACCAGCAGCAACAGGCTGGCCAGTTGCGCTGCGCTGGAAAGGCTGAAGAAGCCATACCAGGTCTTGTAGATGGCCGTGGTGAAGGTGTCGAAGTTGAACACCGCCACGGCGCCGAAATCTGCCAGGGTCTCCATCAGGGCCAAGGCGATGCCTGCACCGATGGCGGGCCTGGCCATGGGCAGCGCCACACGCCAGAACGCCTGTAGCGGCGACAGCCCAAGCACCCGCGCCGCCTCCATCAACCCTTTGCCTTGGGCCAGGAAGGCGCTGCGCGCCAGCAGATAGACGTAGGGGTAGAACACCAGCACCAGCACGGTGATCACGCCACCGGTGGAGCGCACCCGAGGCAGGCGCATGGGCCCGAACACCTCGCGCAGGGCAGTCTGCACGGGGCCGGCGAAATCGAGCAGTCCGACGAAGACAAATGCCAATACGTAGGCTGGGATGGCGAAGGGCAGCATCAGCGCCCAGTCCAGCCACCGCCTACCGGGGAATTGGCAAAGGCTGGTCAGCCAGGCCAGGCTCACACCCAGCACCGTCACCCCGACGCCCACTCCCAGCACTAGCGTGAGCGTGTTGCCCAGCAAGCGGCTCATCTGGGTGTCGAGCAGGTGCGACCAGATCTGCACGTCGATCGACTGCCAGGACAGCAGCAGCACGCTCAGGGGCAAGAGCACCAAAGCAGCGACGAGAAAGACTGGGAAGTACCAACGGCGTTGGAGGGTGTGGGGCAAGGCGAACGTCTCTGTGCTGATGGCGACCGCTGCGCGGTCGTTCGCAGGTAAACCCGCTCCCCAGGAACACCCTCGAGGGAGCGGGTGTTCCTGGGGAGTGGGTTTACCCGCGAAGGGCCTTTGCAGGCCCTGAAGGATAAAGCCTGGGGCTTAGTTCCAGCCAGCCCGGTCCATCAAGCGAATGGCCTCGGCCTGGCGTTTGCCGGCCACTTCCACCGGAATGCTGTCGGCCTTGAAACTACCCCAGGCCGCGACTTCCTCGGACGGCTGGACCTTCGGGTTGGCCGGGAATTCCTGGTTGATGTCGGCAAACAGCTTCTGCGCCTCGACGCCGGTCATCCACTCGACCAGCTTCTTCGCCGCCTCCGGGTGCGGCGCGTGCTTGGTCAGGCCGATGCCCGACAAGTTGACATGCACGCCACGGTCGCCCTGGTTGGGCCAGAACAGCTTGACCGGCAGGTTGGGCTTTTCCTTGTGCAGACGACCGTAGTAATAGGTGTTGACGATGCCCACGTCGCACTGACCGGCCTCGATGGCCTGGAGCACGGCGGTGTCGTCGGAGAACACATCGGTGGACAGGTTGTTGACCCAACCCTTGATGATTTCCTGGGTCTTGGCCTCGCCGTGGTTCTCGATCAGGGTCGCAGTCAGCGACTGGTTGTAGACCTTCTTGGCCGTGCGCAGGCACAGACGGCCTTCCCATTGCTTGTCGGCCAGGGCTTCGTAGGTGGTCAGCTCTTGGGGTTTTACCCGCTCGGTGGAGTAGGCAATGGTCCGCGCACGCAGGCTCAGGCCTGTCCAGTCATGGGAGGAAGCGCGGTACTGGGAAGGGATGTTCTGGTCGATGACGTCCGATTTGATCGGTTGCAGGATGCCCATCTGTTCAGCCTGCCAGAGGTTGCCGGCATCGACGGTGAGCAGCAGGTCGGCCACGCCGTTCTCGCCCTCGGCCTTGATGCGTTGCATCAATGGGGCTTCCTTGTCGGTGATGAACTTGATCTTCACGCCGGTCTTGGCGGTGTAGGCGTCGAACACTGGCTTGATCAGCTCGTCGATACGCGAGGAATACACCACCACTTCGTCCGCCGCCTGGGCAGTGCCGCCGAACAGGGTCAGGGCCAGAGCGGCCAATAGGGGCTTGCGTGGCAACATCGGGGTCTTCCTCGGTGAGTTGAGAGGTGCAAATGGTAGTGAATCCCATTATCCACCTCACCTGCGCAGACGTTACCGAATGTTGCCGGACGCCCTCAGGCCTTGGCCAAGGCCGGCAGATCCCCGGAAAGCCCCAGCGCCTGGCGCACGAACAACGCCTTGGCCTCCGGCAACTGCTCCACCAGCTTCAGCCCGCTGTTGCGTAGCCAGCGCAGCGGCAATGGATCGGCCTGGAACAAGCGCTCGAAACCTTCCATCGCCGCCATCAACGCCAGGTTGTGCGGCATGCGTCGCCGCTCGAAGCGGGTCAGCACCTTCACGTCGGCCAGCCGTTCGCCACGCTCGCAGGCGCGCTCCAGCTCCTCGGCCAACACGGCAGCATCCAGAAAGCCCAGGTTGACGCCCTGTCCGGCCAGCGGATGGATGGTGTGCGCAGCGTCGCCGATCAGCGCCAGCCCCTCGTCCACATAGCGCTTGGCATGACGCTGGCGCAGCGGCACGCAAAGCCGCGGATCGGCACTCACCACCTCACCCAGGTGCCCCTCGAAAGCACGACCGAGCGCCTCGCAGAAGGCGGCGTCATCCAAGGCCATGAGTTTCTCGGCCTGCTCCGGCGTGGTCGACCAGACAATCGAGCACCAGGCCTGCCCGTCATCACGGGACAACGGCAGGAAAGCCAGCGGCCCTTCATCGGTAAAGCGTTGCCAGGCCGTGGCCTGGTGCGCCTCGCTGCAGCGCACGCTGGTGACGATAGCGTGGTGCAGGTAATCCCACTCACGGGTTTCACAACCGGTCAGCTTGCGTACCGCGGAGTTGGCGCCATCGGCGGCCACCACCAGCGGCGCACGCAGGGTCCGCCCATCGGCCAGGGTCAGCAGCCATTCGTCGCCGGAGCGGCGCATCTGCTCCAGGCGAGCATTGGGCAGCAGGCCGACGTCACTGTCGTGAAGACGCTCCAGCAGGCTATCCTGCACCACGCGGTTCTCGACGATATGGCCGAGCACCTGGGCGTGCACGCTGGCTGCCGAGAAGTGGATCTGACCCGTACCGCTGCCATCCCAGACGTGCATGTCCGTGTACGGCGAGACCCGGCGCCCGGCGATGCCTTCCCAGGCGCCTAGGCGCTCAAGGATGCGCTGGCTGGCCGCCGACAGTGCGCTGACGCGGGGTTCGAATGGTCCTTGGGCGTCGAAGGGTTTGACCGACAGGGGGCTGCCATCGAGCAGGAGAATTTCCAGGCCGCTGTGGCGCAAGGCCAAGGCCAGGGCGCTGCCGACCATACCGGCACCGACAATCAAAAGATCTGCGCGCATTTCCATGCCTTACGCCTGCCTCGCTTGCGGCTTGAGCCGCACATAAAGGGTTTTATCGACCCGCGCCACCAGCTCACCTGCACCGTCGCGGATATCGACCTGCAAACGAGGCAGGTATTTCTTGCCGCTGGCGGTCTGCTGGCGAATGTCCTCCAGCAACGCGTCATCGACATGGAATTCGGCGAATACCGGGCCTTTGCCGGGTGCGATGAAATCGATGGTGGCGGCCTTGTCCCAGACGATGTATTCACGCCCGAGTCGCTCGATCAACAACAACATGTAGAAAGGATCGACCATCGAATAGAGGCTGCCACCGAACTGGGTGCCGACGTAGTTGCGGTTCCAACGGGTCAGCTTCATGCGCACCCTGATACTGCGCATGTCGGGACTGATGTGCTGCACGCGGATACCGGCGCCCAGATAGGGTGGGTAGAGGTTGAGCAGCCACCGCAACATGCGGGCCTTTCGGGCGAGCCTGCGCGAATCGCTCATGCACGGCCTCGCGGGTCGGGACGGGTACCCAGGCCCATGGCCTGTCGGGCGAACCAGCGCTTGGCCGGCGGCAGCAGGTCCAGGCCGAGCAACCCAAGGTTGCGACCGGCGGCCAGCAAAGGCTGGCTGCTGCCGAACAAGCGGGTGACCTGGTCGGAAAAACCGATGGTCATGGCCTGGTCCAGTTGCTGGCGCTGATGGTAGACCTGCAACGTGGCAAGGTCGCCCAGCGGCTGCGGGCCGGCCAGCAGGGCTTCGGCCAGAGACTGCACGTCACGCAGCGACAGGTTGAAGCCCTGCCCTGCGATCGGGTGCAGGCTGTGGGCCGCGTTGCCCAGCACCACCAGATGTGGACGCACCTGCTCCTGGGCTTCGATCAAGGCGAGCGGATACAGATGGCGCACCCCTACCTGACGCAGGGCGCCCAGGCGGTAGCCGAATACATCTTGCAGTTCACGCAGGAAGCTGCGTTCGTCGATCTCGGCCAGGCGCTGGGCGTCCATCCCTTGGCGGGTCCAGACGAGCGCACAGCGGTTTTCCGGCAGCGGCAGCAAGGCCATCGGGCCCTGCTCGGTGAAACGTTCGAAGGCCTGCCCGCGATGGGCTTCGCCCGGGGTGATGTTGGCGATCAGTGCGCTTTGTTCATAGGGGGTACGCCGAACATGGATGCCCAGTTGTTCGCGCAAGCCCGAGCGGCCACCGTCGGCGAGTACCGCGAGGTCGCACTCAAGGCTGGTGTCGTCGTCCAGCAGCAAGCGGTAGCCACCGGCGACAGCCTGCATGGCCTTGACCTCGGCCGGACAACGCCAGCTCACCACATCGGCATCAAGGCTCTGCCACAGGCATTGGCCAAGCCAGGCGTTCTCCACCACATAGCCCAGCGCCGGCACGCCTTCCTCGATCGCATCCAGACGGGTGGCGCCGAAGCGACCTCGGTCGGACACCTGGATCTGGCTGATTGGCTCGGCGCGTTGGCTGATCAGCTGCCACAGACCCAAGTGCTCATAGATTTGCCGGGTGCCGTAGGACAACGCCGAGGAGCGGGCATCGTAGCTGGGCTGGAAGCTGTGACCCGGGGCAAAGGGCTCGATCAGCAGAATCTTCCAACCGCGCGCCTTGGCGCCGGCCTGCAGGGCCAGGGCTAGGCTGGCCCCGACCAGGCCGCCACCGATGATCGCCAGGTTGACCCGGTTCATGCCGCGTCCTTGCGGGCGGCGGCCATCAACGCTTCGATCTCGGCAACCGTGCGCGGTACGTCGGAGGTCAGAATTTCACAGCCCTGCTTGGTCACCACCACATCGTCCTCGATCCTTACGCCGATGCCGCGCCATTTCTTCGCGACGTTCTGGTTGTCGGCGGCAATGTAGATACCGGGCTCGACGGTCAGCGCCATGCCCGGCTCGAGCACGCGCCACTGCCCGCCCACCTTGTAATCGCCCACATCGTGCACATCCATGCCCAGCCAGTGACCGGCGCGATGCATGTAGAACGCACGATGGGCCTCGCTGTCGATCAGCGCTTGCACGTCACCTTTGAGCAGCCCCAACTCCACCAGCCCCTCGGTGATAACCCGCACGGTCGCCTCATGGGCGTGGTTCCAGTGCTTGCCCGGCGCGATCTCGGCGAACGCGGCGGCCTGGGCCTTGAGCACCAGTTCGTAGATGGCTTTCTGCTCCGGCGAGAAACGCCCGCTGACCGGGAAGGTCCGGGTGATGTCGCTGGCGTAGCAGTCGATTTCACAGCCGGCGTCGATCAGCACCAGGTCGCCATCCTTGAGCGGAGCGTCGTTCTGCTGGTAGTGCAGGATGCAGGCGTTGCGTCCAGCCGCGACGATCGAGCCATAGGCCGGCATCTTCGCGCCGCCCTTGCGGAATACGTAATCCAGTTCTGCTTCCAGGCTGTATTCGTGTAACCCGGCCCGGCACGCCTGCATGGCCCGCACGTGAGCCTGCGCGGAAATCTTCGCGGCGGTGCGCATCACCTTCACCTCTGCCGCCGATTTATACAGGCGCATGTCGTGCAGCAGGTGATCCAGGGCAACGAATTCGTTCGGAGGCTGGGCGCCGAGCCGCGCCTTGGAGCGAATCACGTTGATCCACTCCATCAGCCGGCGGTCGAACTCGGGATTGCTGCCCATGGCGGTATAGACCCGGTCGCGGCCTTCGATCAGGCCGGGCAGGATCTCGTCGATATCGGTAATGGGGAAGGCGTCGTCGGCGCCAAAGTCGCGGATCGCGCCTTCCTGGCCGGCACGCAGGCCATCCCACAGCTCGCGCTCAGGGTTGCGCTCGCGGCAGAACAGCACGTACTCGCCATGCTCACGGCCAGGAATGAGCGCGATGACCGCCTCGGGCTCAGGGAAGCCACTCAGGTACTGGAAATCGCTGTCCTGCCGGTAAACGTGCTCGACGTCGCGATTGCGGATGGCAACCGCGGCCGCCGGCAGGATGGCGATGCTGTTGGGGACCATCTGCGCCATCAGCGCCTTGCGCCGACGGGCATATTCGGCCTTCGGAATATGGCTCATGGGCAGGACCCCCGGGGTATCAGTGCAGCGATGGCTTGGGCGCGGGCGCGGCGGGTTTGGCCAGCTCGGTGTACAGCAACAACGGGGCGACACGCAGGTACTCCATGACTTCCATGTAGTCGCTCTCACCGTCCTCGGACTCTTCGAGGGCGTCCTGAACCTGGGAAATGGCCACCAAGTCCTGTAGGACTTCCTTGGCTTCGTCGGAGAGGTCCTTGCCGCCGGCGTTGAGCCCGAAGCCTGTGATGAAGCCCTGGCACCATTGACCCAGGGCAGTGGCACGCTCGGTCAGCGGCGCATCGTCGCCCGGCAGCAGCAGGACGATGGCAATGTCTTCGCCAGTGAGCTCGGCCTTGACCATTTCCTGCAGACCAAGCAAGGCGGCGCGCACGGCATCCACCGGCTCGTTCTCCAGCGCACCGGCGGCGTCGGCCAGCCAGGAATCGGCATCGAAGCCTGCGCCGGCGCAGCTGCGACCGATCAGCAGGCCGTGCAGTTCGGCGGGGGAGACAGGATGGCCATTGCTGGAGAGCAGCGTGGCGAAGGCAGTGTAGGGCGATTGGGTATTGGGCATGGGCAGCTAGGCGCCAGACGGCGCAATGACTAGAATGAAGACCTTGTATCCTAGCACCGGCAGGCGCGCCAAGACCATCCGCACTGGCTGTACCGCCCCCGGAAGAGGCATGATCGCCAGGCAGTCAACGAGGGAGCGAATCGAGTGCAATCCATGCCAGAGAACGACTTGCAAGCGCTGATGAGCCGATTCGAGTTGCTGATCGAGCGAGTCGAGCAACTAAAACGGCAAAATGCACTCCTATTAGCGCAGGAAAAATCCTGGCGCGAGGAGCGCGCCCACCTCATCGAAAAGAACGAGATCGCAAGGCGAAAGGTCGAGTCGATGATTTTACGCCTCAAGGCCCTGGAGCAAGACTCATGAGTTCAAGCAATAGCGTCACCGTCCAGATCCTCGACAAGGAATACTCGATCATCTGCCCGCCGGAAGAGCGCAACAACCTGGTCAGCGCCGCCCGCTACCTGGATGGCAAGATGCGCGAGATCCGCAGCAGCGGCAAGGTGATCGGTGCGGACCGCATCGCGGTCATGGCAGCCCTGAACATCACCCACGAACTGCTGCACCGTCAGGAGCGTCCGGATGTTGCCGCCAGCGGCACCACACGCGAGCAAGTGCGCGACCTGCTCGAGCGGGTCGACCAGGCGCTGTCCGACGACGCGGATACCAAAATCGGCTGAGCTTGGTATACTGGCGCCACTCCCTGGGGGATGCGCCAGTCGGTTATGTCCCTGAGCCGATACGCACAACCACGGGGGTTGCACGCTGGGGCCGGTGTGCATGTCCGCCCGACGGAAAGCCTTAACGCCCCCTGCAATCTCCACCTTGAACTTTCGGGTTCAAGGGCTACACCGATAGCGGTCTTGTCGGGGAGCCTGAATTCTTTCTTGCCCGCCTGCCCTGGCGGGCAAATCGTCCGGTCGCCACGGCGTCCGGCACATCTGGGAACGCCTGTGCCATGACCGACACCGCGCCGCTCACCCGCCCCCAATTGCGCCGTCTGCTTCGCAATGCCCGCCGCGCACTGACACCCGCCCAACAACGCCAAGCCTCCCTCGGCCTGTACCGCCAGCTGGCCCAGCATCCGTTGTTCCGCCGCGCCCGGCACATCGCCCTGTATCTGCCCAACGATGGCGAGATCGATCCGCGCCTGTTGCTGCGCGAGGCCCAACGACGCGGCAAGCGTGTCTACCTGCCGGTGCTGCATGCCTGGCCACGCACGCGCATGGTTTTCCAGCATTTCGAGCACGGCGAAAAGCTGCGCCCCAACCGCTTCCGCATTCCTGAACCTGTGGTCGAACGCAAGCGCCAACGGCCGATCTGGTCATTGGACCTGATCCTGCTGCCATTGGTGGGATTCGACGAGGTGGGGGGGCGCCTGGGCATGGGTGGCGGCTTCTATGACCGCAGCCTGGCCTATCAGGCGCGCCGCAAGACGTGGAAGAAACCGCTGCTGCTGGGGCTGGCCCATGAGTGCCAGAAGGTGGAGCGGCTGGCTCAGGCCAGTTGGGATGTTCCGCTCAAGGGGACGATCTCGGACCGAGGCTGGTACCTGGCGCCGACTTGAACGGCGCCGCGGCCAGATCAGCGCTGCGGCTGGGCTGGATCGACTGGCATCTGGTAGGCGGCGTCCACCTTGCGCTCAAGGAAACTCTGCGCATAACCGGTGGTGACGACACCCAGGCCAAAGATAAAGACCAGGATCCAGAGCAGGTCCGGTTTGCGTTGGTTCATTGATGATTGCCCCCCTAGGCAAACAGTCAGGCTCGGCAACCTTCTTGGTGCTGCCGGAGCGTCAAGCTTAAAATCGGCGCATTTTCCGACAACCTGAGTCGACACGCAAACGTTGACGCCAACCGACTGTCGGTTAAATGCGTCAGGTTATTTCAAACTTTTTCAGGAGCCTCACCCATGGCCTATTGGCTGATGAAATCCGAGCCAGACGAGCTCTCCATCGAAGCCCTGGCAGGTCTCGGACAGGCGCGCTGGGACGGAGTGCGCAACTATCAGGCCCGTAATTTCCTGCGCGCCATGAGCGTGGGCGACGAGTTCTTCTTTTACCACTCCAGCTGCCCACAGCCGGGCATTGCCGGTATCGCGCGCATCACTGCCTCGGCCTATCCCGACCCGACCGCGCTGGACCCCGAGAGCCACTACTACGACGCCAAGGCCACTGCCGAGAAGAACCCCTGGAGCGCCGTGGACGTTGCCCATGTGAAGACCTTTCGCCAGGTGCTGGGCCTCGGGCTGCTCAAGCAGCAGGCCGCCCTCGACGAACTGCCGTTGGTGCAAAAAGGCAGCCGCTTGTCGGTAATGCCGGTCACGGCCGAACAGTGGGCAGCGATTTTGACGCTGACGACCTGACACACTGGTAAGCCCGGCCCCGCAGGCCCGACGGTAAGCCTTGCGGGAACGGGGCCACCCGTGAAAAACGCGTTTACTGCACGATCAGGTTGTTGAACAACAAGTCCTCGACGATCGGCTTGCCTTCCTCGGCTTCCATCACCTGCTGAACCTGCTTGAGCGCTTCCTGGCGCAGCTTTTCCTTGGCCTCGACATTGCTCATGTTGTCCACACCCTGCTGGGTGAACAGTGCCACCAGCTGGTTGCGAATCAGCGGTTCATGGTGCTTGACCGCGGTGGCCGCAGCATCACCGGTCACGCGCAGGGCAACGTCGGCCTTGTACACACGCAGCTTGGGGCTGCCGTCGAGGGCATAGTTGCCGACGAAAGGTGGACTTAGGCTGATGTAAGCCACCTTGGGCTCTCCTTCCTTGGCTTCCTCGGCCAGGGCCGCCGCTGGCAACAACAAGGCCAGCATCATCAAGATCCACGCTTTCACGAATTCGCTCCTCAATACAGTTGGCGCCAGCTTACCCAGCACATCGCTCAAACCCAAGCCCGGGCTTATGCCGCCCCATCAGGGCGGGGCATGCTCGTTGACCCGTCCTGTGCCCCTCCTACACTTATCGGCCAACGCACGCAAAGGAATAGCCCCGATGAAAGCAGTGTTGTGCAAAACCCTCGGCCCTGCGCAAAACCTGGTGCTGGAGGAGGTGGCAAGCCCGGTACCGAAGAAGAACGAGCTTCTGCTGGAGGTTCATGCCGCCGGCGTCAACTTTCCCGATACCTTGATCATCGAGGGCAAGTACCAGTTCCAGCCACCGCTGCCGTTCTCCCCTGGGGGTGAAGCGGCCGGCGTGGTAGCGGCGGTCGGGGATAAGGCCGGTGCCTTCGCGGTCGGCGACCGGGTCATGGCACTGACCGGCTGGGGCAGCTTCGCCGAGCAGGTCGCCGTGCCCTTCTATAACGTGCTGCCGATTCCCGCGTCGATGGACTTCGCCACCGCTGCAGCGTTCGGCATGACTTATGGCACCTCGATGCATGCTCTGCGCCAGCGCGGCCAGCTCAAGGCCGGCGAAACCCTATTGGTGCTCGGTGCAGCTGGCGGCGTGGGCTTGGCCGCCGTGGAGATCGGCAAAGCCATGGGCGCCCGGGTGATCGCCGCAGCCAGCAGCGCCGAGAAGCTCGCCGTCGCCAAGGCTGCCGGAGCCGATGAGCTGATCGACTACAGCCAGGCCAGCCTGAAGGATGAAATCAAGCGCCTGACTGGAGGCCAGGGCGTGGATGTGGTCTACGACCCGGTGGGTGGCGAACTGTTCGAGCAGGCCGTACGCGGTCTGGCCTGGAACGGTCGACTACTGGTGGTGGGCTTTGCCAGCGGGACCATCCCCCAGTTATCCGTGAACCTGGCATTGCTCAAGGGCGCCGCAGTGCTGGGCGTGTTCTGGGGCGCTTTCGCCCAGCGCCAGCCCGAGGACAACGCAGCCAACTTCCGCCAGTTGTTCGTCTGGCATGCCGAGGGCAAGCTCAAACCGCTGGTGTCGCAGACCTATGCGCTGGCAGATGCCGGTGCAGCCATCGAGCGATTGTCGCAGCGCAAGGCTGTGGGCAAGTTGGTGGTGCTGACCAAATAGGGGGGGCTGGGCGAGGCCTGCCCACGAGCGGCAAGGCCCACCCCGAGAGTCGCAAGCACTTGATGGGGAACGGGCGTTTCTTACACCTCGCGCAGGTTATGACACCTGCGGAACCGCGCTTCCAAATTGCGATCGGGCATCTGGTGGCTGCGCAAGGCGTTGAGCGTCTGTTCGACATAGTCCCGGGTACTGCCATAGCGCCCTTTGGCACTGGCCAGAATCTGGCTGAGCAACGCGTCCGGCAGATTGCCGGCATAGCACGGCAGATGCCGCTCCAGCACAAAGCCCAGGGCCTGCACCTTGCTACCGTCGCTCAACCGGCAGTTGAGCCAGTGCGGCCGGTATGCCGGGTACGGCATCTCGCGTTGCCACAGGGCCATCAGCGAGTCATCCAGGTTGTTCTCGTCCAGGCGATAGGCAAAACCGCTGCACGAGCCACCACGGTCCAGGCCGAACACGAGCCCCGGGCAATCGGGCGTGCCACGATGCTCGTGGGACCATAGATACAGGCCCCTGTGGTACCCATGCACGCGCGCCCGCTGGCGCTCGACCGAATTGCATTCCGGCCGCCAGATCAGCGAACCATAGGCGAACAACCACACCGGTCCACCTTCGTGACGCGACATGGTCAGTTTCATGGAGTGATGCAACTGCTCTTCGGTCAACTGCTGACCGAAATCCAGCGAAGGAGGATAAGTCACCTGCCACGACGAACTTTCAAGTGCCGACATCATGCTGCCGCCATTATTCCCCGTAAACTACCGAAGGCTGTCACTGTAAAAGCCGTGACGCCCCGCTGGAATTACCGTACGGCAGAAAGTGCCTTGAACTCAAGCCAAAAGTGTTGCCTCAGGCCAGTATTCATCTGCCTTTGCGGATAACAGCCAAGTATTGTTCCGAGTATAGTGAAAGTTATTAACTGCGGCGGCAACAATGAGCGCCTTATAATACTGACGAAACTCTTCGGTTATTAAAAACGGCACACCCTTGCGGTGTGCCGTGTGCTGTTTCAGGCCCGCGGCGCGTAGGCGAAAACATCGGCGCGCATGCGATGCGCGTCCATGCCGGCCTCGACCAGCGCATCCAGGGTCGCATAGACCATGGTGGGCGAGCCGCTGGCATAGACATGCACGTGATTCAGGTCAGCGATGTCTTCGCAGACCGCTTCATGCAACAGCCCGCAGCGTCCTTCCCAACCGCACAGATCACTCACCACCTTGTGCAGGAACAGGTTCGGCAACTGCTCCCACTCGGCCCAATGCTCGATCTGGTAGAAGTCCTCGGGTCGACGCACGCCCCAATACAGGTGAACCGGGTGCTTGAAGCCTTGGGCGCGGCAATGCTCGATCAGACTGTGCATCTGGCCCATGCCGGTACCGGCGGCGATCAACACCAGCGGCCCGTCCGGCAATTCGGCCAGGTGCGCGTCGCCAAACGGCAGCTCGATACGTGCCACGCCGTCGCGCTGCAACTGGCTGATCAGTTGCCGGGCGCTGTTTTCACGTGCCAGCACATGCAGCTCCAAGTCACGACCACCATGGGGGGCCGATGCCAGGGAAAAGGCCGCCTTGTCGGCTCCATCACGTTCGATCATCAGGTATTGTCCGGCGTGGTAGCGCGGCGCCTTGCCGGCGGGGGCGCGCAGGCGCACGCGCCAGACGTCGCCACCAACCTCGACGCACTCACTCAACGTGCAGGCCAGCTTGCGCACCGGCAACTCACCCAGCGCCAGCACACCATCCCAGAGCACCACGCAGTCCTCCAGCGGCTCGGCGATGCAGGTGAACAGCTCGCCATGATCGCGAACTTCACCTTCTTGGCGCACCCGCCCTTCTACCAGCAGCGCGGCGCAAACGTGGCAATTGCCGTTGCGGCAGCTGTTGGGGCAGTCATAACCCAGACGCCGGGCCGCATCCAGAATCCGTTCTCCGGGCTCGACGGCCAGTACCGCTCCGGACGGCTGCAACGTTACCTGCATCAATCTATTCCCAACTGATCCCACAGCTCATCGATACGGCGGGTGACGGCCTCGTCCTTGACGATGGCACGCCCCCATTCGCGTGTAGTCTCGCCCGGCCACTTGTGCGTGGCATCCAGGCCCATCTTCGACCCCAGGCCCGATACCGGCGACGCGAAGTCGAGGTAGTCGATCGGCGTGTTGTCGATCATCACCGTATCACGCTTGGGGTCCATGCGCGTGGTGATGGCCCAGATCACGTCGTTCCAGTCACGGGCGTTGATGTCATCGTCGGTGACAATAACGAACTTGGTGTACATGAACTGTCGCAGGAACGACCACACACCCAGCATCACGCGCTTGGCGTGCCCTGGATACTGCTTTTTCATGGTCACCACCGCCATCCGGTACGAGCAGCCTTCCGGCGGCAGGTAGAAATCGACGATCTCCGGGAACTGCTTCTGCAGGATCGGCACGAACACTTCGTTCAGCGCCACGCCCAGGATCGCCGGCTCATCCGGCGGACGGCCAGTGTAGGTGCTGTGGTAGATCGGCTTTTGCCGGTGGGTGATGCGCTCGACGGTGAAGACCGGGAAGCTGTCCACCTCGTTGTAGTAACCGGTGTGGTCGCCATAGGGCCCTTCCGGGGCTATTTCACCTGGGTGGATCACCCCTTCGAGGATGATTTCGGCAGTGGCTGGCACCTGCAAGTCGCTGCCACGGCATTTGACCAGCTCGGTGCGATTGCCGCGCAACAGGCCTGCGAAGGCGTATTCGGAGAGCGTGTCCGGCACGGGGGTCACGGCACCGAGGATGGTCGCCGGATCCGCCCCCAAGGCAACGGCCACGGGGAATGGCTGCCCGGGGTGCTTCTCGCACCATTCACGGTAGTCCAGCGCACCGCCACGGTGGCTCAGCCAACGCATGATGACCTTGTTGCGGCCGATCAGCTGCTGGCGGTAGATGCCGAGGTTCTGACGATCCTTGTTGGGGCCGCGGGTGACGGTCAGGCCCCAAGTGATCAGTGGCGCCACATCGCCCGGCCAGCAGTGCTGGATCGGCAGCTGGGTGAGGTCGACGTCTTCGCCCTCGACCACGACTTCTTGGCACACCGCGTCCTTGACCACCTTCGGCGCCATGGACACGACTTTCTTGAAGATCGGCAGCTTGGACCAGGCGTCCTTGAGCCCTTTCGGCGGCTCGGGCTCCTTGAGGAAGGCCAGCAGCTTACCGATTTCACGCAGCTCATCGACCGACTCGGCACCCATGCCCATGGCCACGCGCTCCGGCGTACCGAACAGGTTACCCAGCACAGGCACGTCGAAGCCGGTGGGCTTTTCGAACAGCAGCGCCGGGCCCTTGGCGCGCAGGGTGCGGTCGCAGACTTCGGTCATTTCCAGGATGGGGGAGATCGGAACCTGGATGCGCTTGAGTTCACCGCGCTGTTCCAGGCCACGGATGAAGTCGCGCAAGTCGCGATACTGCATGCAGGAGCCTCGTGTTGGCCGTATCGATCGGGTTGCAGAGTGTAGCGCCGTTCAAGGCTTTGTTGGGGGCAAAAATGACTTGGGGCCGCTTCGCGGCCCTTCGCATGTAAAGCTACTCCCACCAGGATCACACGAAACCTGTGGAAGCGGATTTACCCGCGAAGGGGCACGAGGCGGCCCCAATTACATCCTGATCTACAGCGCCTACTTGCGCTTCATCGACAGGAAGAACTCGTCGTTGGTCTTGGTCTGCTTGAGCTTGTCGACCAGGAATTCGATGGCGGCAACTTCATCCATCGGGTGCAGCAGCTTGCGCAGGATCCACATGCGCTGCAGTTCGTCGTCGGCGGTCAGCAGCTCTTCGCGACGGGTACCGGACTTGTTGATGTTGATGGCCGGGAACACGCGCTTCTCGGCAATGCGACGGTCCAGCGGCAGCTCCATGTTGCCGGTGCCCTTGAACTCTTCGTAGATCACTTCGTCCATCTTCGAGCCGGTTTCGACCAGCGCGGTAGCGATGATGGTCAGCGAACCACCTTCCTCGATGTTACGGGCAGCACCGAAGAAGCGCTTTGGCTTTTCCAGGGCGTGGGCGTCGACACCACCGGTCAGGACTTTGCCGGAGCTCGGAATGACGGTGTTGTAGGCGCGGGCCAGACGGGTGATGGAGTCGAGCAAGATGACCACGTCCTTCTTGTGCTCGACCAGGCGCTTGGCCTTCTCGATGACCATCTCGGCAACCTGCACGTGACGGGTCGGCGGCTCGTCGAAGGTCGAGGCGACCACTTCGCCGCGCACGGTGCGCTGCATCTCGGTCACTTCTTCCGGGCGCTCGTCGATCAGCAGGACGATCAGGTGGCACTCGGGGTTGTTACGGGTAATGTTGGCCGCGATGTTCTGCAGCATGATGGTCTTGCCCGCTTTCGGCGGAGCGACGATCAGGCCACGCTGGCCTTTACCGATCGGAGCGCACAGGTCGATGACACGACCAGTGAGGTCTTCGGTGGAGCCGTTGCCGGCTTCCATTTTCAGGCGTTCGTTCGGGAACAGCGGCGTCAGGTTCTCGAACAGGATCTTGTTCTTCGCGTTTTCCGGACGGTCGAAGTTGATGGTGTCGACTTTCAGCAGGGCGAAGTAACGCTCCCCTTCCTTCGGCGGACGGATCTTGCCGACGATGGTGTCACCAGTGCGCAGGTTGAAGCGACGGATCTGGCTGGGCGAGACGTAGATATCGTCAGGGCCGGCCAGGTAGGAGGCATCCGCCGAACGCAGGAAACCGAAACCATCCTGGAGAATCTCCAGCACGCCGTCACCCGAGATCTCTTCGCCGCTTTTCGCATGCTTCTTCAGCAGGGCGAAAATCACGTCCTGTTTGCGCGAACGGGCCATGTTTTCGATGCCCATCTGTTCGGCCATTTCCAAAAGATCGGTAATCGGCTTTTGCTTGAGTTCAGTCAGGTTCATAAGGGGAGTGACGTAATCATGTAAGAAGGGAGAATTAAGCGTTGGCTTAATGAGGCCGCGCCGCTAGATGGCGACAGGATCGCGTACTGATTCGAATTAGGGATGCTTCGGCGACGGCGTGCAGAGGGCACTGGAGAAACAGTGCGAGGCCGAATGTAACACTTGCTTTTTTCGACGTCTAGGGGTTTTGACTGGGTAAATCGCGCCTCGTGGGAACCGGTTTACCTGTGAAGGCAGCCGCGGCTTCACCCTCGAATTCGCGGGCAATCCTGCACGCGCAAGCGCTTGGGCCCAGAAAAAAGCCCCGCATGTGCGGGGCTTTTTCACATCACAGGTGGGCGTCGAGGAACGCGGCCAGCTGAGACTTGGACAGGGCGCCGACCTTGGTCGCCTCGACGTTGCCGTTCTTGAACAGCATCAGGGTCGGGATACCACGCACGCCATGCTTGGCAGGGGTTTCCTGGTTTTCGTCGATGTTCAGCTTGGCGACGGTCAGCTTGCCTTCGTAGGTAGCCGCGATGTCGTCCAGGACCGGAGCGATCATCTTGCATGGGCCGCACCATTCAGCCCAGTAGTCGACCAGCACCGGGCCTTGAGCCTGCAGTACGTCGGCTTCGAAGCTGGCGTCGGTGACGTGTTTGATTTTGTCGCTCATGGAAATCTCCAAGGTCGTAAGCAATAAAAAACGTTGCCCATCATAGCCGCACCTACGTCCTACAGGAAGTCGCGCACGATTGAGTGTAACTATAGTTGTGCAAGACGCCACGAATCGAAACTGTCACATCACTGTCATAGCATCGAGTGGCACATTGCCCTGCATCAATCCCGACTATTGTCATGCGTTGGCGCAAGCCATGGATCATGGCAGGATTGGCGGGTTATCGACCGAGAACATCGAGATCATGCCGCATACCACCGCGAAGAACCTGTCTCTGATCGCCGCCATTGACCTTGGCTCCAACAGTTTCCACATGGTCGTGGCCAAGGCCCACCACAGTGAAATCCGCATTCTCGAGCGGCTCGGGGAAAAAGTGCAGCTGGCCGCCGGCATCAGCGAAGAGCGTCAGTTGAGCGAAGAAGCCATGCAGCGGGGCCTCGAATGCCTCAAGCGCTTCTCGCAACTGATCAACGGCATGCCCCAGGGCGCCGTGCGCATCGTCGGCACCAACGCCCTGCGCGAAGCACGCAACCGCAACGAATTCATCCTGCGCGCCGAAGCCATCCTTGGCCATCCGGTCGAAGTCATCTCCGGTCGCGAGGAAGCGCGCCTGATCTACCTGGGCGTCTCCCACACGCTGGCCGACACCCCGGGCAAGCGCCTGGTCGCCGATATCGGCGGCGGCAGCACCGAGTTCATCATCGGCCAGCGCTTCGAGCCGCTGCTGCGCGAGAGCCTGCAGATGGGCTGCGTCAGCTTCACCCAGCGCTATTTCCGCGACGGCAAGATCACCCCCGCACGCTACGCCCAGGCTTATACCGCCGCACGCCTGGAGTTGATGAGCATCGAGAACGCCCTGCACCGCCTGACCTGGGACGAAGCCATCGGCTCGTCTGGCACCATCCGTGCCATTGGCGCTGCGATCAAGGCCAACGGCATGGGCAGTGGCGAGGTCAACGCCGAGGGCCTGGCGGCGCTCAAGCGCAAATTGTTCAAGCTCGGCGAGGTCGACAAGATCGATTTCGAAGG
The DNA here is from genome assembly GCF_001808425.1 of Pseudomonas sp. HMSC08G10. Classification (NCBI taxonomy): domain Bacteria; kingdom Pseudomonadati; phylum Pseudomonadota; class Gammaproteobacteria; order Pseudomonadales; family Pseudomonadaceae; genus Pseudomonas; species Pseudomonas sp. HMSC08G10. Next base: position 215,347 of record NZ_KV793294.1, read on the forward strand.
CGTCAAGCCGGATCGTCGCGCGATCTTCCCGGCAGGCCTGGCGATTCTCGAGGCGATCTTCGACGCCCTCGAACTGCAACGCATGGACCATTGTGACGGCGCCCTGCGCGAAGGCGTACTGTACGACCTGCTAGGCCGTCACCACCACGAAGACGTCCGTGAGCGCACCCTGAATTCGCTGATGGAGCGCTACCACGTCGACCAAGGCCAAGCGGCACGCGTCGAACGCAAGGCGCTGCATGCGTTCGACCAAGTGGCCAAGGCCTGGGGCCTGGAAGAAGGCAACTGGCGAGACCTGCTGAGCTGGGCGGCGAAAGTGCACGAAGTGGGGTTGGACATCGCCCACTACCACTATCACAAGCATGGCGCCTACCTGATCGAACACTCCGATCTGGCCGGCTTCTCCCGCGAGGACCAGCAGATGCTGGCCCTGCTGGTTCGTGGCCACCGCCGTAATATCCCCAGAGACAAGTTCGCGGAGTTCGGCGATGAAGGCGTGCAGTTGATCCGTCTGTGCGTGCTGCTGCGCTTCGCCATCCTGTTCCACCACATCCGCGGTACACAGCAGATGCCGAAGGTGGAGCTCAAGGCAGGCGAGGACAACCTGGAAGTGGTGTTCCCGCAGGGCTGGCTGGAAGAAAACCAGCTGACCCAGGCCGACTTCGCCAACGAGGCGCAGTGGCTGGCCCGGGTCAACTTCATCCTCAGCGTACGTTGAGAACCGGATTGCTCAGGCGCTCGAGCAGGGCGGCCTGGGCATTGCGCGGGTTCTGGTTGCCGGTCGGCGTGCTGCGCACGTAGCGGCCGTCCGACTGCAGGATCCACGCGTGGGTGTTGTCGGTGAGGTAACCCTCGAGCTCCTTCTTGACCCGCAGCACCAGTTTTTTACCTTCCACCGGGAAGCAGGTCTCGACGCGCTTGTCGAGGTTGCGCTCCATCCAGTCGGCGCTGGACAGAAACATCTGCTCCTCGCCGCCATTGAGGAAGTAGAACACCCGCGTGTGCTCCAGGAAGCGACCGATGATCGAGCGCACCTGGATATTGTGTGAAACCCCCGGAATCCCTGGGCGCAGGCAGCACATACCGCGGACCACCAGATCGATGCGCACGCCCGACTGACTGGCCTTGTACAAGGCTTTGATGACCTTGGCATCGGTCAGCGAGTTGAACTTGGCGATGATGTGCGCGGGCTTGCCTTCCAGGGCGAACTGGGTTTCCCGGGCAATCATGTCGAGCATGCCCTTCTTCAGCGTGAACGGCGCGTGCAGCAGCTTTTTCATACGCAGGGTCTTGCCCATGCCGATCAGCTGGCTGAACAGCTTGCCGACGTCCTCGGTCAACGCATCGTCGGACGTGAGCAGGCTGTAGTCGGTGTAAAGGCGCGCATTGCCGGCGTGGTAGTTACCCGTGCCCAGGTGGGCATAGCGCACGATCTCACCCTGTTCGCGGCGCAGGATCAACATCATCTTGGCGTGGGTCTTGAAGCCGACCACGCCATAGATCACCACCGCGCCCGCAGCCTGCAGACGGCTGGCCATTTGCAGGTTGGACTCTTCGTCGAAGCGCGCACGCAACTCGATCACCGCCGTGACCTCCTTGCCGTTGCGCGCCGCATCCACCAGGGCGTCGACGATCTCGGAGTTGGCGCCGCTGCGGTACAGGGTCTGGCGCACGGCGAGCACATGCGGATCCTTGGCGGCCTGGCGCAGCAGGTCGACCACCGGGGTGAAGGACTCGAACGGGTGCATCAGCAGCACGTCCTGCTTGCCGATCACGCTGAAGATGTTGTCGGCGTTCTGCAGGATCTTCGGAATCGCCGGGGTGAACGGGGTGTATTGCAGCTCAGGGTGGCTGTCCAAACCGGTGATGCTAAATAGCCGGGTCAGGTTGACCGGGCCATTGACCTGGTACAGCTCGCTCTCGCTCAGGCTGAACTGTTTGAGCAGGTAATCCGACAGGTGTTTTGGGCAATTGTCGGCCACTTCCAGGCGCACGGCGTCACCGTAGCGGCGCGAGAACAGCTCGCCACGCAGGGCCCGCGCCAGGTCTTCGACATCCTCGGAGTCCAGCGCAAGGTCAGCGTTACGGGTCAGGCGGAACTGGTAGCAGCCCTTGACCTTCATGCCCTGGAACAGGTCATCGGCGTGGGCGTGGATCATCGAGGACAGGAACACGAAGTTGTCCCCGGCGCCACCGACGTCTTCCGGCACACGAATCACCCGCGGCAACAGGCGCGGTGCAGGGATGATGGCCAGACCCGAATCGCGGCCGAAGGCATCGACACCTTCGAGCTCGACGATGAAGTTCAGGCTTTTGTTGACCAGCAGCGGGAAGGGGTGGGTCGGGTCCAGGCCGATCGGGGTGATGATCGGCGCGATTTCGTCGCGGAAGTAGCGACGCACCCAGGTCTTGAGCTTGGTCGTCCAGTGGCGGCGGCGAATGAAGCGGATCTGGTGTTTCTCCAGTTCCGGCAGCAGCACGTCGTTGAGGATCGCGTACTGGCGTTCGACCTCGCCATGGACCAGCTCGCTGATGCGCGCCAGCGCCTGGTGCGGCTGCAAGCCATCGGCACCGGCTTGCTCGCGGGCGAAGGTGATCTGCTTCTTCAGCCCCGCCACGCGGATCTCGAAGAACTCGTCCAGGTTGCTGGAGAAGATCAACAGGAATTTCAGGCGCTCGAGCAGCGGGTAGGATTCGTCCAGCGCTTGCTCCAGCACCCGAATGTTGAACTGCAGCTGCGAAAGCTCGCGATGAATGTACAGGCTGCTGTCGTCCAGGCTCGGAATGGCGATGGCCGGCGCGGGCGCAGGCGCGACAGCTTCGGCCGCAGGCTCGGCTGCTGGTGGCAGATCCGGCGGTGTCTGCACCATTTCTTCGGGAACCGCCTGGGCATCCTTGATCGCGACAGGTGTTAGCACTTCATTGTTCATCTGACGTTCCTGGAGGGCGTGACTGCCCTTTCGACAATTGAGCGGCGCGGGCAGCGCAAAGAGGTCAGGATGCCATCGGCGCCTGCCCGTTTGAAGCGGCACCGGTCCTGTGCAGCTTCCAGCGGTACATCGAGGGAGAGGATCCCGGTGGAAAACGCATCCCGACGGTCACTGCGCAGCCTGGCGGCACGGGAAGGAGGATGGGCGGGGCAACGCTCACGGCAGACTCCTGGGCCCGCGCACGCGGGCTGGCGCGACAGTTATAAGCCGACATTATGACGCTGGGATGACAGTATTGGGCAACCCTTTGACCAGAGGCCAAAGCGACCTTTCCTGTAGGAATTGTTCACGTCGAGACACATTTGGACACTTTCCCGAATGCGCGCGAAGGGGTAGGCTGCGCGTTCATTTCGCTAGCACCCCAGAAAATGCTTCAACAATTCCTGCAGGATTTCGGCTACTTTGCCCTTTTTCTCGGCACGTTTTTTGAAGGCGAGACCATCCTGGTTCTTGCGGGCTTCCTTGCGTTCCGCGGATACATGGACATCAATCTGGTGGTGCTCACAGCGTTCTTCGGCAGTTATGCCGGCGACCAGTTGTGGTACTTCATGGGCCGCCGTCACGGCCGGGCCATCCTCGCGCGCAAACCGCGCTGGCAGGCCATGGGCGACCGGGCACTGGACCACATCCGCCGCCATCCGGACATCTGGGTCCTGAGTTTTCGCTTCGTCTACGGCCTGCGCACGGTCATGCCCGTGGCCATAGGTCTGTCCGGCTACCCACCCCGGCGCTACCTGTTGCTCAACGGCATCGGCGCAGCGGTCTGGGCCCTGGCCCTGGGCGCCGCGGCGTACCACTTCGGCGCCATCCTCGAAGGCATGCTGGGCAACGTAAAGAAGTACGAGCTATGGGTGCTCGGCGGCCTGCTGGCGCTCGGTGGCCTGCTCTGGTTGCGCCGCCGGTTCCGCACCCTGCGCGCCGAGCGCAAGGCAGCCGCAGCGGGTCAGACCCCAGAGGCTGGCGCCGCTGTATCCCAGGAGCAAGAGCCACCCCAAGGGCGTGACCGGCCCTAAGCCCATGGCACCGGCCAGGTACAGCGCCGGTGCATTCGATGCCAGTCGTGCCAGCTCCAGGCGCCTGGCCCAAGGCCGATTCTCAAGTGCAGCGCCGAGCACGAACAAACCAAACGCCATGACTGTCCAGCCCAGCACGAGGCCGGCCGTGGGCACCTGTTCGGCCACCTGCATGAGGTAGCTGCCCAAGGCAACGTAGACCGCAAACTGCGCCACGACGTAAACCTGTGACCCTCGCCCCAATGCAATCTCGAACTTGCGAAACCGCGCCAGGTCCGGCTTGGCCTGTGGATAACGTGCCGCGACGTCTGCCGGGCGCCAACCGGTGGGCATGAACCAAATACGCAGCTTGTCCCGCAGCGAGTGGGTACGCCGGGCATCCTCCCAGAGCTGTGCATAGAACTGCAGGTTGGCCCACAGCGGATTCCAGCTAGCCAGGGGTGTGGTCACGCCGAACACCACAGGCTCACGCGGGTCCTCTTCCTGAAAGGTACCGAACAGCCGATCCCAGAGAATGAACACGCCTCCGTAGTTGCGATCCAAGTACAGAGGGTTTTGCGCATGGTGGACGCGATGATTGGACGGCGTGATCAGCACCCATTCGAGCCAGCCCAGCTTGGGGATGTGTCGGGTATGTACCCAGAACTGGTAGAGCAGATTCAGCGAGGCCACGGTAACGAACACCAGCGGTGGCACGCCGATCAGCGCCAGGGGCAGGTAGAAGATCCAGGAGAAGATGAAGCCGCTGCTGGTCTGGCGCAGGGCGGTAGTGAGGTTGTACTCCTCGCTCTGGTGATGCACCGAATGGGCGGCCCAGAGAATATTGCGCTCATGTCCCAGGCGGTGCAGCCAGTAGTAGCACAAGTCGTACAGCACGAAAGCCAGCAGCCAGGTCCACCAGGCGTCCCCCGGCAGGCGCGAGAAGGCCAGATATTCCCAGGCCAAGGCGTAGCTCACCAGACCCACGCCTTTGGTCAACAGACCGGTGGTGGTCGACAGCACGCCCGTGCTCAGGCTGTTGATCGCATCGGCCAGCCGGTAGTTGCGCTGACCCCGCACGCGGTCAGCGATCAGCTCCACGGCGATCAGCACGAAAAAGAACGGCACGGCCAACAGAATCAGGTCCATGGACAAGCATCTCCGGGGTTATCCCCAAAGATTAGGCCTCGTGCGTGGGAAACCCTATGGCGACATCTGCCAAACTAGAGGACATTTAGCGCCTCGACACTGGAGTAATGAGCATGACGAAAAAAGTTGCGGTGATACTTTCCGGCTGTGGCGTCTACGACGGCGCCGAGATCCACGAAAGCGTGATCACGCTGCTGCGCCTCGACCAGCGCGGCGCCCAGGTGCAGTGCTTCGCGCCCAACATCGCCCAGATGCATGTGATCGATCACCTCACTGGCCAGCCCATGCCTGAGTCGCGTAACGTGCTGGTGGAGTCGGCGCGCATCGCCCGTGGCCAGATCAAGGACATCCGCGAGGCCAAGGCCGAGGACTTCGACGCGCTGATCGTTCCGGGTGGCTTCGGTGCGGCGAAGAACCTGTCCAACTTTGCCGTCGAGGGCGCCAACTGCACCGTCAATCCGGACGTGCTGGCACTGGCCGAAGCGTTCGCCGAGGCAGGCAAGCCGGTGGGGCTGATCTGCATTTCCCCGGCGCTGGCGGCGAAGATCTACGGCCCGGGCGTGGTCTGCACCATCGGCACCGACGCCGACACCAGCGCGGCGGTGGTGAAGATGGGCGGTACCCACGAGGAGTGCGCTGTACACGACATCGTCGAGGACACCCAACGCAAGTTAGTGACCACGCCCGCCTACATGCTGGCAACGTCCATCAGCGAGGCGGCCAGCGGTATCTACAAGCTGGTTGATCGAGTGCTGGAGCTGACCCACGAGAACGATTGACCAGCTCCGCCCCCAAGCAGTTGGATACCCATCCAACCCTTGGGGGCTGTTCGTCACACCTTCGACAGCCGGGTGAGAATCCGGTCTAGGGCATTGGCGAACGCCTGCTTCTCCCGCTCGCCATAAGGCGCCTGCCCTCCCCCGACCTGCCCTTGCTCGCGTAGCTCGGTGAACAGGTTGCGCACCGCCAGGCGCTCGCCCATGTTGCGCTCATCGAACTCACGCCCACGCGGGTCGAGGGCGGACACGCCCTTTTTGATCAGGCGATCGGCCAACGGCACGTCGCTGCAGATCACCAGCTCGCCAGGCACGGCGTTTTCCACCAGATAGTCATCGGCCGCGTCCATGCCGCTGGGCACCACAATCAGCCGCACACAGGCAAACGCCGGCTTGATCTGGGCCTGGCCGGCCACCAGCACCACCTCGAACTTGCGCTTGAGGGCGAACTTGACGATCAGGTCCTTGGCCGCCTTGGGACAGGCGTCGGCATCGATCCATACACGCATTGCAGGTGTTTCCTCGAAATCGTTGGGGAGGGCTTGACCCTCCAATCGCGACCCAAGGCCGCTCCCACAGGTTCACAGTATGCCTGCGGGAGCGGCTTTCAGCTCGCCGCGATCCGGCGCTTCTCGGCCAGGCGTGACCGCCCATAGAGGAACATGATCGCCAGCAATGCCAGCGCCTGCGCGCCGAGCGAATAGGCATCGGCATGAATCCCCAGCCAGTCGAACTCGAAGAACGCCACGGGCCGCGTGCCCAACACGCCGGCTTCCTGCAGCGCCTTGATGCCATGCCCGGCGAACACCACCGACAAAACGCACAGCAAGGCCGCATTGATCGTGAAGAACAGCGACAACGGCAGTTTGGCCGAGCCACGAAGGATCACCCAGGCCAGGCCCACCAGCAGCACCAGCGCAGTAGCCCCTCCGGCCAGCACGGCGTTGTGGCCCGCTGGGCCGGCCTGCAGCCACAGGGTTTCATAGAACAGGATCACCTCGAACAACTCGCGGTACACCGAGAAGAACGCCAGTACCGCAAAGCCGAAACGCCCACCACCGCCGACCAGGCTGCTCTTGATGTAGTCCTGCCAGGCCGCAGCGTGGCGACGGTCGTGCATCCACACGCCCAGCCAAAGCACCATCACCGCGGCGAACAACGCCGTACAGCCTTCGAGCAGCTCGCGCTGGGCACCACCGACGTCGATCACATAGGCCGCCAGGGCCCAGGTGGCGAAGCCTGCGACCAGCGCCAGGCCCCAGCCGAGATTGACGCTGCGCACTGCCGATTGCTGGCCGGTATTGCGCAAGAAGGCCAGGATCGCCGCCAGCACCAGGATGGCCTCGAGCCCTTCACGCAGCAGGATCAACAGGCCGGAAACGAAACTCAGCGACCAACTCAGCCCATCGCCGCCCAGCAGCTTGGCGGCGCCGTCGAGCTTGGCCTTGGCCTCGGCCAGACGCTGCTCAGCCTGGGCGACCGGCAGCCCGTCCTGCAATGACTGACGGTAAGCCATCAGGGCTTTCTCGGTGTCCTTGCGTGCCAGGGTGTCGATGTTATCCAGGGAGCTTTCGACCAGCTCGAAGCCTTCAAGGTAGGCCGCTACCGAGAGGTCATAAGCCTGGTCATGGTCGCCTTCGCGGTAGGCGGCCAGGCTCTTGTCCAAGGTGCTGGCGGTGTACTCGAGCAACTGCGCAGGGCCACGCTTGACCTGCGGCGGCTGGGCACGCTGGGCGCGGAAGGCGGGCACGGCTTCGGCGCCTTCGCTGGCAGCGACTTCGGCCGGGGTCTGGCGCGCCAGGTCGGCCAAGTTCCAGGTCTTGTCGCCCTTGGCGGCCTGCGGGTCGGCCGTGAGGCTCGCCACGTAGGCGGCCACATCCCAGCGCTGACGTTCATCGAGCTGGTCAGCGAACGACGGCATCTCGGTGCCTTCGATGCCAAGCGCCAGGGTGTTGTAGAGGTCGAACAGGCTCAGCTGGTCGAGGCGCGCAACACTGCGCAGGTTGGCCGGTGGCGGCTCCAACCCCAGGCCCGCAGGGCCATCGCCGGCACCGGTATCACCGTGGCAGATGGCGCAGTTCTGTGCATACAGCGAGGCGCCACGGGCCGGATCGGGGGTGATGATCGGCGCCTGGCTGACTTCATAAGCCACCGCCAGCCGTGCGCCCAGCTGGCGGGCCTGCTTGGCGACGACTGCACCCTCTTGGCGTTGGTCGATGGCTTGACGCAGTGCCTGCACGCCCTGTTCGAGCCCGTTACGCTCAGGATTGTCCGGCAGGGCCTTGAGCACTTCGGCCAGGACGGCGCTGAACTCCTGCTGCTCGCGGTATTCACCCGCATCCACCACCTTGCCGTCGTGCACGGTCGGTGGGTAGTCGGCGCCGATGTAGTCGAGCAGGTGCAACGCCTTGGCAGCCTCGGCGGGGGATTCGGCCAGCGCCGGGGAGCTGCTCAGCGCCAGTATCGGGCCGAGCAACAAGGCGGGCAGCCAGGCGAGCAGACGGGAGGGGGACATCATGGCCATTCTCGCGGTAAATACGAAAGAGAACATTGTTCACTTCCACTCCCTTTCGCTCAAGGCTCGTGGGCGGATTTCATGAAAAATCTTGTGACAAACTAATGATGCTTCCGCCGCCCGACGGCGTGCCCTCGATCATGAAGCTCGCGAATGGGCCCTCAAGGCTTGGCCGCCGCGCCCTGCCATCCACCGCCCAAGGCCAGGAACACCCCGATCTGCCCCATGGCCACCTGGGTATTGGCAGCAGCCAGCTGCGCGCGCACATCGGTATAAGTGCGGGTCGCCTGCAGATCGGCCAAGAACGACTCGCGTCCCACTTGGTATCGCAGGTGAGTCTGGTCCGCCGACTCCTTCGCCGAGCGCTCGGCGTCGGCCAGGGCGTCGCGGCGCTCCAGCAACGCGCTGTACTGGGCCAGGCGGGTCTGGGTCTCGCGGATGGCATTGAGCACCACGCCATCGAAGTGCGCCAACGCCGCCTGGGTCGAGGCCTCGGCCATGCGGATGCGCGCCCGGGTGCCGTTGGTGGGGATGGTCCAGCTGACCTGCGGGCCGAAGCCCCAACGGTTGGTCGACGGGTCGCCGAGGTTTTCGAGGATACCGATGGTGCCGACCTGGGCGCCGATGCTGATGTCCGGATACAACGCACCGGTGGCCACGCCGATGGCTGCGGTGGCGGCGGCGAGCTGGCGTTCGGCCTGGCGCACGTCGGGGCGGCGCTTGAGCAGCGCAGCGCCATCGCCTACCGGAAGCAACTGGGTGATGTGTGGCAGCTCCGCGCAGTCAGCGGTGCCGGCCGGCAGCTGCTCGACCGGCTTGGCCAGCAGGGCCGCCAGGGTGTAAAGGCCAGCCTCACGCTCGGCCTTGAAGCGCGGCAGCTCGGCGCGCAAGGATTTGAACTGGGTCTGCGAACGGGTGACCTGGGTTTCATCCCCGCGGCCAGCGTCGCGCAGGCGCTGGTTCAGTTGCACGCTCTGTTCCTGCAGGTCGAGGGACTCACGGGCGATGTGGTACTCCTCGTTGGCCGAGCACACCTGGGTGTAAGCCTTGACCACGTCAGCCACCAGGGTGATGCGCGCTGTATCGGCCGCGGCCTGCACCGCGTCGGCATTGGCCTTGGCGGCCTCGGTGCCACGCTTGAAGGTACCCCACAGATCGAACTGGTAGCTGGCGCTGATGATCGCCTCGCCGATGTTGGCCACCGGCACCTTTTCCGGCAGCAGGAAAGCTTCGCCGGATTCCTGCAGCCGCTGGGCGCCGAGCTTGACCCCACCGTTGAAGCCACCCTGGGACTCGGCCACTTCCACCTGGGCACGAGCCTTGGCGATGTTGGCCGCCGCGACGCGTAGCTCGGTGTTGGCCGCCAGGGCCTGGTGCACCAGCTCGTTCAAGCGCTGATCGTGGTACAGCTGCCACCAGTCGTCTGGCACCGGCGCCGAGACCACGCTGTCGGCGTCCTGGCGCAGCGGGCCGTTGAGGTCGCTGCGTTGCACGGCGGCGTCCTTGGGCACTTCGTAGTCCGGGCCGACCATCATGCAGGCGCCCAGGGACAGGCACAGCCCCGCCAGGATCAGCTGTTTCATGGCCGCTGGCCCTCGATGATCGACACCGTGGCGGTACGCCCGGCGATCATGCGGAAGTCTTCTGGCACGTCATCGAAGGCGATACGCACCGGGATCCGCTGGGCCAGGCGCACCCAGCTGAAGGCCGGGTTGACGTTGGGCAACAGGTTGGCGCCGCTGCTGCGGTCTCGATCCTCGATGCCCGCCGCCAGGCTCTGCACATGGCCTCGCAGCCGGGTATTGTCGCCCATCACGCGGATGTCCACGGCGTCACCGATGTGGATACCGCCGAGCTTGGTCTCTTCGAAATAGCCATCGACGTGGTACGAGGCGCTGTCGACCACCGACAGCACTGGCCGCCCGGCGGTGACGAATTCATGAGCACGCGGCGCGCGGTCGTTGAGGTAGCCGTCCACTGGGCTGCGCACTACCGAACGGTCGAGGTTGAGCTGGGCCGTGTCCACCGCCACCTGGGCCTCGCTGACCGCCGAACGAGCGCGTGCCTCACGCGACTGGCTCTCCTCCAACTGCTCGGCCGCCACCAGGTTGCCCAGTTTGCGGTTGCGCTGTGCCTCACGGGAGGCCTGGGCCAGGGTTTCCTGACGCTCGGCCAGGGTCGCCTTGGCCTGGCGCAGGGCGAGGGTGAACCGATCTTGGTCGATGGTGAACAGAACATCGCCGCGCTTGATCATCTGGTTGTCGCGCACTTGGACCTTCTGGATAAGCCCCGATACGTCCGGGGCGATCTGGATCACGTCAGCACGAATGTGCCCGTCACGCGTCCAAGGCGCGAACATGTAGTACACGACCATCTGCCAGACCAGCACGGCCGCGAAGGTGACTACCAGCAATGTCAGGACCACTCGGCCCAAGGTCAACAACGGTTTTTTCATGGCAGCATCAGGTTTCGACAAAAGTGATCCACCGCGCCAAGCAGCACGGCGTAAAGGGCAACGTTGAACAACGCCCGGTGCCAGACCAGGCGGTAGAAGCCAAGGCGCACCAGCACGGCGTGCACGCCCAGGAACAACAGGTAGGTGAAGACCATCATCACCAGCAGCGTGGGCAGGAATACCCCGCTGATATCCAGATCACCGATCACAGTGGGGCTCCATCGATGCCCGGGGGCAATTGCGGTTGGTCGGCAGGTTCGAGCATCACCTCGACGCCCGGCAACAGCGCCAGACGCAGGCCACTCAAGGCATGCAACAGGTGCACGCGGGCATCGCCTCGGTCGTTGTCGTGCGCATCCAGGGCCAGCGCCTGGCGGGCGCGCTCCATGTCACGCAGCAACGCCGCCGGGGCGTGCAGGCGCTCCTTGGCACGCAGGCACTGGGCGTAATGGGCGCCCACCTCCTCCACCACGGCCTGCAGGCACTTGCGAGGCCCCTGACCGACCCGCGGCATGTAGGCCAGCAAGTCCAGCAGGTTGAGGCCCACACGCAGATCGCGCAGCGCCACGCCACTGTCCTGGCCGGTCTGGGCCAGGCGCGGCAGGTGCTGCATCAGGCGATCGAGCATCTGCACGCCGACATGGCGATGCTCGGCCAGGGTCGCGGGCTGAGTCATCTCGACGATGTCCTGCCAACTGAAGCGGGTCAGGCGCTTGGCCGCCAGCTCCACACCGAACGGGCGCAGCAGCAGGGTCCAGATGAAGGCGAACAGCAGCCCCACGGGGCCCGCCATGTTGGCGTTGATGAAAGTCAGGAAGTCGGCGTCGTAGGCGCCCTGGATGCTGATGAAGGTGGCGGTGTTGACGATGGTCAGCAAGGTGCCGAGGTAGAAACGCGGCTGCACGGTCAGGGTGCCGACGCAGATGAACGGCACGGCGAAGGCCAGCACCAGCATCGGGAAGTCGTGCAGGTTGGGCAGCACCAAGAACAGGTAGACGCTGGAGAAAATCACCGACATCAGCGTCCAGAAGAAGAACCGGTAGATCTGTGGTGCCGGGTCATCCATGGCGGCGAAGAAACTGCACGCCACGGCGGCGAGGATCACCGCGCTGCCACCATCGTTCCAGCCGAGCAGGATCCACAGGCCACTGGCGACGATGATCGCGGTGACAGTGGAAAACACCGAGTAGAGCATCAGCCCGCGGTCAAAGAACGGCGTCAGCCGGCCCAGGCGCCAGTGGCGGTACACCGCACGCCATGGCGTGGCGTCATCCTTGCGCAAGGCGTGCTGCAGCGCGCAGCAGTCCTGCCAGAGGTCGATCCATTCGCTCAGTCGGTAAAGGGCGTTGGAGAGCAGCAATTGCTGGCGTTGGTCCAGTGCGGCTGCGCTGGGCTGCAGGTACTCGAGCTGCTCGTGCAGGGCAGTCCAGCGCGCCAGCGAGGCGTCTTGGGCGGTGCCTTCTAGCCAGGTGCGGGTTTCGGCCAGCAGTGGTTGGAGCTGGGCGAACTGGCCCGGGGCGCGGCTTTGCAGCGCGATCAGCGCATCGTCCAGGGCATCGATCACCGGCAGCAGGTGGATCATCCGTCCGCGCAGCTCGCGGGCATTTTTCAGGGTATGGGGGCCGGTGCCTTCATGACCGAGCTGGCCGATCATCATCTCCAGGCTGTTGAAGGTGGCGACCATCGAGGCGCGCATGCCGGCGACCTTGTCGGCGGCGACTTCGCGGGCCAGGTAAGTGTCGCTGTAGCGAATCGCCTCGTGAAACCAGCTGTTGGCCGAGCCGAGCACCACCGGCGCCAGGCGGCGCGGCCAGAAGATCGCGCCGACCACCGCCGCGCAGACGATGCCCAGGCAGATTTCCTGGGCTCGGGAGGAGGCCACATCGAACACCGCCAGCGGGTTGTCGACCACAGCCAGGGCGATCATAGGCAAGGTGTAGCCGGCCAGCATCAGCACATAGTTGTTGGCCGTGCGCAGGTTCAGCGACAGGAACAGCAGCGTGCCGGTCCACAAGGCAATGGCGACGCAGAGCAGCGCTGGCGACTGTACCAATGGCGGCACCAGCAAGACCGCCCCGCCGGCACCCAGCAACGTGCCCAAGGCGCGATACAGAGCCTTGGAGCTGGTCGGCCCGACGAAGGGGCTGGAGACGATGTACACCGTGGCCATGGCCCAGTAGGGACGTGGCAATTGCATGAGCAGGGCAATGTACAGGGCGATCATCGAAGCGGCGAAAGTGCGCACGCCATAGAACCAATCGCGGGCCGGAGGGACCGAACTGAAGAAACCGTTCATGCAAGCCCGCCCGGTGCGACTTGGCCTGCGTCTTCGAAGGCTTGGATCACCCGCAAGGTGGCCTCCAGGTCGGCTTGGTCGATCCCGCGCAACACCTGTCGGCGCAGGCGCACCAGCTCTTCTTCGATCGACTCGGCCAAACGGCGGCCCTCCGTGGTCAGGCTCAAGGCCTTGGCACGGCGGTCCAGGGGATCTTCGCTGCGACATACCAGTCCGGCCTTGCACAACTGGTCGAGCAGGCGCACCAACGATGGGCTTTCCAGGCCGGCGGCCTGGGCCACCGCGACCTGGTGCACCCCATCGCCCAGGCGCACGATCATCAGCAATGGCACAGCGCAGGCTTCGGAGATGCCGTAGCCCGTCAGGGCCGCCTGGCAGATGCGTCGCCAGTGGCGGGCGGCCACGACCATGCCGCTGCTGATTTTCATGTGCAGTGCATCAAGCGTCATGAGAGGAACCAAGGATATTCATAGTTTGCTAACTATCAATACTACGCCTTGCCCTCCCCCTGTCGTCAACCGGAGGCGATGGATCGCCTGGATGAATTGTTGTTCATCTTGGGGACCGTCTGGCCGCTTCAGCAGGGGCAGGTGTTCCTGCTGAAGCGGCTGCCAGGCCTCAACGCCACTCGCTGTAGGGCTCCAGCGGTTCCACCGGCAACAGCAGGTTGCCGCGCCAGGGCTCGAACAGATACCGCACGTAGAGCATGGCGCTGCTCGGCGCGTAGTCATCGCTGTGCTGCCAGTCGAAGCCCCCGCCCAAGGCCCAATGGTCGCTCAGGCGGCGCTCGAACAGGCCTCTTAAGTGATAACCCACGCCGTTGCTGGAACTGCCCTCGCTGATATCGCCGATATTCGAGCTTTCGAGATCGTAGCGATTGAGCAACTTGTCGTTCAGCGACTGGTTGGGATAACGCGGACGGCTGCCGCTCTTGGATTGGGACCAACTGACCGAGGTCTCCAACAATACCGACCAATCGTAATTGCGCCAGGCATAACTGAACGGTACCCCGATGGAGTTGTAACGCTCCGGGCTGTAGTAGCCACCCTGGCCCAAGTAGTAATCGCCCAAATCCTTGTCATGCCGCCAATGCATCACGGTCAGACCGATGCGCATGCGCTCGTCAGCCCGCTCCACCAGACGGTAGTAGTAACCTGCCATGGCTCGGGTACGTTGGTTGTCGGTGACATTCTCACCGTACAGCCAATGATGACCGAGGCTGGCCCACACACCATCGTCGCCGCCTTGATCCCAGCTCAATCCGAGGGTTGCGCCGTTGGCGGTGACCCCGCCCCAGCGCACGCCTGTGCGCGGATCCTTGGCACCGCCGAACGAAAGCAGCGAATTGCTCATTGGCCGCCGCGAGGCGGTCAGCGACCAGCCGAGCTCTCCCAGGTCGCCGTTGACCGTGGCACCGCCTAGCCAGTTGTTGACCTCGAAGCCATCGGTAGTACCGAGGTCGGCAGCCCAGCGCTCGCCTTCCCAGCCCACTGCCATGATCCGGCCATTGGCCGTCTGCGAGCCGCCAGGACATCCGGCCGGCAGTGGATCACCCGAACGGGTGGTACCGCGGACCTGGCAGGTGCCAAAGGCCTCGGTGTGCTGGCCATCTTCGAGATCGAAGCTGCCCGCATCCAGGCCAATCCGCTCCAGGCGCACGAACGCCTTGCCATCCTGCAGGGGCATGTCGGCATGCAGGAGGGTCGTCTGCCTCTTGAGCTCAGAGATCCCGGGAGTCCCGTCGTCATTGCGCCAGCCATAGTCATGCATCAGCGTGATGCTGGGATTCTGCTGACGGTACAGCTCATCGACGTCGCTGCGCAGGCTACGCGCCAGCCAGTCGTCCTCGTCCTTGGCGCGGCTCGCATAGGTCAGCGCCCGATCGTCCCGTGGTTGCACCGCGCGGCGCTCGAGCAGGTCGGCATCGGCCATGGCCGCTGCGTACAGATCCAGCGCTCGCTGCGGGTCGTGGGCAGCCGTCAGGCGCGCGGCATCCCGGCGCAGCAGCGGGTCAGGCTGTGTCTGCTGGGTGACCAGGCGATCGAACATGGCCGAGGCTTTGTCCCGCTCACCGACGGCCAACCAGGCGTTGGCGACGCGGCGCTGGGCGTTGATCTCGCTGGCCGGGAACTGCGGTACATCTTGCTCTAGAGCATGATGTGCCCGGGGCAGGTCGCCAGCTTCGATCCAGCTTTCGATCAGGCCAAGGCGCGCCTCGGGTTGCCCTGGTTGGCGCGCCAGCACGCGCTCGTAGTAGCCCTGGGCAGCCTTCTGGTCACCACGGGCCGCAGCCCAATCGGCCAGTGTAAGAAGGTCATCGGGATCGTTGTCACCGCCAGTCAGCCCGGCTTCCAGCAAGGCTGTGGCTTCGGCTTCACGCCCTTGGTCACGCAACTGCTGGGCCTGGGCCAGGGTCACGCGTCGGCGTACACGCTTGTCCAGCGCACGCATGTCGTCGGTCCAGGCACTCTGTGGCACATTGGCCAGGCTGTCCAAGGCCAAGGCGTCTCGGTCGGTCGACTCAAGGTACAAACCATGGGCATAGCGCGCCGCAGGGTCAGCGGGGTGGCGCTGCAGCAGCTTGGAGAAGGCGGCATCGGCCTCGCCTTGGCGGCCCTGCTGCCGCAGACTGCCGGCTAACTGGTAGACCAGCCATGGCTCATCAGGCGCGAGCTCTACGGCTTTGCTCAATGCCTGGCTCGCGCCAGACCAGTCTTGGCGCTGTGTGGCGGCATCGGCCTGGCCACGCAGTTGCTCCAGCTCCAGGCTGCGGCGCAGATCGGCGAAGGATGCCTGCTGCTTCGCTGGCAGGCCATTGAGGAACGCACGAGCCTTGTCGGGCGATTGCGCCTGGTAGATACGCAACAGGCCGCGCACGGCGCTCTCATTGGTGGGTGCCATACGCCGCGCCTGCTGGTACAGGCGCTCAGCCGTAGCCGGGTCGCCCTCGGCCGCGGCCACATCGGCCAGGCCAAGCACGGCGAATTCATCGTCCGGCCGTTGCTTGCGTGCCTGCTGATAGAGGGAGCGGGCAACCTTAAGATTCTGCTTCTCCAAGGCGCGGTCGGCCTTCTGCAGCATCCCCCAATATTGGCTGGATGCTTCCAGGTCCCGCCATTTGCTTATCCGGCGGGTGTCCTGCTCCTTCGCCGCGGCCAGCCGGAAGGAGGCGTTGGCCTCTTCGTAGCGGCGCTGGCCCATCAAAGCTGAGCCCAAGGCGCCGTGCAGTTCGGAGTCTTCCGGGTACTGGCGCAGCGCCCGACGCAATTGTGCCTCGGCTTGCGCGTTGCGCCCTTGGGCCAGCAGACGCTGGCCAAGCTGGCCTGCCTGCCAGGCAGGATCGGCGACCAGGCGCTGTTGCTGCGCCAGGACCTCGCTGGCCTGATGCAGCAATGGCGATGCCGGGTAGCGCTGCACGAATGCCTGCCAGGCAGCCACGCTATCACGGCTGACCGGCTGTCCTGAGAGGTAGTCGAATTCCCGCTGAGCCGCGGCATCGCGGGCGGCCGGGTCGCGCGACAGCTGCTCGAGCACGGCCAGCGCTTCGGCGTTGCGATTCTCGGCGAACAACAACCCCACCAAGGTCTGGCGCAGGCCAGCGTTGCCCGGGTACTGGCGGTCGAGTGCCTGCATCCGGTCGATCGCCTCCAGCCGTTGACCGGGCAGGCTGCTGCGCACACGCCAGTAGTCCACAGCCAGGTCCATGCTGGGCGGATCGCCAGCAAACAATTGATCGTACAGCTCCACCGCTTCGGCGCTACGGCCGGTCATGGCGAACAGGCGGGCCTGTTGCAGGCGTCGGTTGACGTCTGGCTTCTGCAGCTCGAGCAAACGCTTGGCATTGCGCTCCTGGGCGCTGCCCGGCGCCACCTGGCTGATACGCGCCAACAGTTGGTTGGCCTGCACTTGGTCACGCTCGCGCAAGGCCAGGCGCAACGACGCCAGCAAGACCTCGGCATCACGGGGCTCGAGCAGGCGCAAGCGGCCCAGGGCATCGCGCACCAGGTCATCTCGATGCAGCGCCTCGCCTATGCGGACCTGCTCTAGCAACCATTGGCGTTGCTCGTGTCGGTCGGTCGGTTGTTGCGCTGCGGCCTGGCTGGCGAGCCCAGCGAGCAGCACGATGCCAATCATTCGGTACATGACACACTCCAGGCCGGCAATAGGCGCCCCTGCTCATCGAAGCGATATCGCGACTCATCCCAGCCTTGACCAAACAGTGCCAGTACCTGGCTGTAGTAGGCACGCGGCTCGATCGGATGCTCCTGCAAACGCTGGCGCTGGGCTTGCAGACCTTCGCCTGCGCCTGGCGCCACGGCCAACAATGGCAGCAGCGCGGCGGAGAAACCGCCGGGGCCGCCGCCTTTCGCCTCGCCGCTGCGGGCATCCACGGTTTCCGGTGGCTGGCCGTTCTTCACTGTCAGCGCGGCCATCGGTGCAAAACGCTCAAGCAGTTCACTGCGCCGTGGCGAGTCCTTAGCCAGCATGCCAACCCACAGGTAGACGCGAATGGCATCGTAGTCGCCCGCGCTGCCATACTGCGGATCAGGTTCGATCTTGCCGGCAGGCGTCCAGAGCAGCCAATCGGGGGCGAAGCCTTTCGGCGAGGCTTCGAGCAGCAGCCGGCGGGTGTTGCCCGCCAACTCGTCCCACAGCGGGTCGATGAGGGCGAACCGGTCGAGCAACTGCAATGGCAGGTAGCTTGGGTTCAGGCGCCACCCCTGGGCATTGTCGAAGCCGTAATCCGCCGGCAGCAACATCACCCCCAGGCCCGGCATCGGTCGCAAGGTCTGGGCGGCGATGCGCCAAAGCAGATGGTGACCGAGCTGCGTATAGCCAGGTTCGTGCCACAGACGCCCGGCCTCGAGCAGACTGTAGGCGATCCAGAGGTCGGCATCGCTGGCATTGTTGGGGTCGAGCACCTGCCATTTGCCCTTGGCGTCACGCCCCCATAACCAGGCCGGCAGATGACGCGACAGGTCACCGTCGGCCAGGTTGTTGGTGGTCCAGCGCAGCAGCTTGGCGAACGTTGCCCGGTCGTTGCCGACCAGGGCAAAGAACAGGCCGTAGCTCTGCCCCTCCGAGGTAGTGATCAGGCGCTTGTCACTGGGGTCCAGGACGCGCCCGTCCGCACTCACCAGCTCGCTCTTGAAGCGCTCCCACGCCGGCCATGAACAGGCCGGCGCCGCGCTCGCAAGCGCCGGTAGACCGAGCGCCAGCAGCATTACCAGAACCCGCCGCATGGTCAGTCAGCCTCACCCAGCCGACGTCGGGCAGCCCAACGCAGCGCACGCCACAGCAGGAAGGCAAACAACAGAACGCTGATGGTGGCAAGGACCGCGATCAACAGCGGCTGCTCGGACAAGTGGAACCACAACAGCAGCCACCAGGGCAACTGGCCGACAAAATAATGCTCGCCCACGAACTGGCTGCTCACCCCGCTGGATCGCACCAGGGTGACCGAGCCGGCTACCGCATCGAGCTTGCCGGTATCGCCGAGCGCCTCACGCAGCAGCGCATAGTCGGCATCGGTATTGCCCAGCAAGGCGACCACGCTGCGCTGCTCGTGGAAGGGAGACTTGAGACCTGTGATCGCGCCGATCGGGGCCTGGGCACTGATTGCCACATGGCTGCTGGCCGGCACGGGCGATGTGTCGAACCGGTAGCGACCGGGCATGTTTGTGGAGCGCCCCTGCGCCAGCCAGTCGCGCTGGGCATTGAGCAACAGACCAAGGTTGCGCTCCTGGGACAGCTCCTGGGGCAATGTGCCGATGACCAGCAGGTCGGCATCGGCCGAGGCTGCTTGCTTCCAGTCATCGATCAGGCGAATGCCCAAGGCCGGGTAGCCGACTTGGCCGGCAATGCTACCGATCACATCGAGCAAAATGCCCACCTGCATCGGCGTCGGCTTGCCCGGCACCAGGACCTGGGTTTCGGACAGGTCGGCCATGCGGCTGAACGGGAAGCCGCTGCGGGCAAAGGCACGCAGGTCCGGCATGGCGATGTAGTGGTGGTACCCCGAAAGGTCGATGGTGGAGTTTTCGTCAATGGCCGCGCGAACGTCCACCGGCAAAGAGGTCTGGCACTGATCACGCTGGGAGCTGCCGAGCTTGCTGGCGAAGCTGAAGTCGAAACGCAGGCGGTTGCGGTCGCCGATCTTCAGCGCCGGCACCAATGCCTGCTCGCTCAATGCCGTGCTATCGCTGGATAGCACGCTCAGGCGCAGCTCTTCGAGCGTGCCGCCACGACGATCATTGCCTACCAAGGGCATGCTGGTGATGTACTGATCGTTGACACTGATGGTCAGGCGCGATTCGTCCGTCACCGCCGGCGGCGTGTAGCGATACAGCGTGCGCAGCGGAATGCCCTGGTTGCGCCAGACGAACAGGTCTGGCGGCAGGTTCACATCGAGGATGATCGCGTTCGGTTGCAAGCCGCTGACCTGCAACTGCTGCGGGTAATCGAGCAACTCGGCGAAACGTACCGGACGGTCGGTGCGGGTCCAGTTCGGCGCATCGTATGGCTTGCGAGGCTGCAGATCGCTCATCTGCTCGATCTTCACCCGATCGCCACGGAACAGGTTGTTGCCCACCGCCAGTGCCGAGGCAGCCTTGACCAGGTCCTCGTCGTTGCGGCCAAGCACCAGCAGCAGTTTGCTCCAACGATCGCTTGGATGGTCGATCAATTGCACGACCGGGCCGTCCACTCGTGGGAACCTCTCGAAATCGGCCAGGAAGGCCGGGCGGCGCTCGTTGCTGGCAAAGACGATCGCCGGCTTGGGCTTGTCGCCTGCAGCCGGCAGGCTATCGAAGAGCACCGGGAAGGTCGCCTTGCGCCAACCCGCCTGGCTGCCGAAATAGGAGGCGAGAATCGCGGCGGCGCGCTGTTCGCCCAGCGTCGGGCTGGCGGCGAAGACCACCGGCAAGTCGACTTTGCCGGTATCGCGCGCGTCAAAGAACGGCAACGGGAAGAACGCCAGGTCGTTTTCCATCGCCAGGGCCTGCTCGCGCAGGTGCACCTCGCTCTTGCGATTGAGGTTCAGCCACAGGCCGCTGTGCGCAGGGTCTTCACAGATGTCGGCGTAGTGACCGACGAACTCCAGGCGCACCCGGTTGAAGTCGCTGATCAGCTTGGGGTCGAGCGGCAGCTGGCGCTGCACACGCTGGCCAAGCTGGTCCTTTTCTACCGGCAGCACGCCCATCAGTTCGTCGTTAAGGTAGACGCGCAAGTGCGACAGGGTCGGCAGCAGCGCCGGCGATGGCGTGTAGTCCAGCTGCAGGACCGCCTCGGTGGCGAGACGGTCGCGCCGCAGGCCGAATTCGATCTGCTCGCTGTTGCGCACACCGAGCAACAGGGTGTCGGCAGGATGCCCGAGCTGCTCGAACGTTCTCGCCACGGGCCAGTTGGGTACCACCGGCTCGGCAACGGCCTCGGGGGTGGACGGGGTGGTGTCGGCGGTGGCCTGGAACACGCAGGCGAGCAGCGCCATCGCCAGGCCCCAGGTACGTGCGGGGTAACGAGTCATGATGCGTCTCGGGTTAAAAGATTCGTGGAAGGAAGAGGCCGCGGGGTGCGCGGCATGAAGGTCGCCAGCCAGCGCGCCAGTACGACCAGCGGTCGTACCGGCCCCAACAGCCGCACCGGAACGTACTCGAGCAGTCGCAGGTAGCCGACTCCGCCCAACTTCAGGACATCGACCAAGCTTTGCAGTGGACGATCGTGCTGGTGCGCCTCTTGCCAGGCCAGCCAAGCGTCGGCGCGGGCGAAGGTGCAGTGCACCAGGTCGATGCGTTGCTGTGTGTCCAGTTCATCGAAGGTCAGGCCGAGGTGGCGCCCAACCCGGCGGGTGATTCGTGCATCGAAGGCGAATTCACGCTCCCCTCGACTGAGCAGCAGACGCACCCGGCCACCGGTCTTCGGTGCCAGGCCGTCACCCAGCTCAAGGCCGATACCGCTGTCCGAATAGTCCACCAGGGTGCACGGATAGGCGTGACCGTTCTCAAGAACCAGCGCAGCCGGCAGGTGCATCTGCACCCGGTGCGCACGCCGCACCTGGCGCACCTCCGCGGCCACAGCCGTCGCAGCACCGATGATCAACAGGTTGTAGGTCACCCAGAGCGAACTGACGATGACCGTGCCGATCTCTTCGTTCGGGCCGGTGAACAGGCGCCAGACCGCGAAACCGAGCCCGACGAAATTGAGCACCGCCAGCAACAGATAAGGCTGGGCGATACGCCAGTCGAACTGGCTCTCCTCCATCAACCCGCCTTTGGCGGTGACGTTGAACTTGCCCTTCTTCGGCGCGAACAGGGCCACCGTGGTGGGCCGTGCGATATACCAAGCCAGCACGGTCTCGTAGACCTCGCCCCAGAAGGTGCGCCGGTATTTGCCCTGCATGCGCGAGTTGGTCAGGCTGGCGTGGATCATGTGCGGCAGTACGTAGAGCAGGATCATCAGCGCCGGGGCGTAGATGATGTAGGCATGCAGCAGCAGGAACGCCAACGGTGCGGTCAGGAATACCAGACGCGGCAGACCGGCCAGGAAGTGCAGCATGGCATTGGCATAGCACACCCGCTGGAACAGGCTCAGACCACGACCGAACAAGGGGTTGTCGGTGCGGAAGATCTGTACCATCCCGCGCGCCCAACGAATTCGCTGGCCGATGTGCGCCGACAGGCTCTCGGTAGCCAGACCAGCTGCCTGCGGCAGGCGCAGGTAGGCGGAGTTCCAGCCATGGCGGTGCAGGCGCAAGGCGGTATGGGCATCTTCGGTCACGGTCTCCACGGCGAACCCGCCGATGTCTTCCAGGGCGGTGCGTCGCAACACGGCACAGGAGCCGCAAAAGAACGCCGCGTTCCACATGTCGTTGCCGTCCTGGATCAGGCCGTAGAACAACTCGCCTTCGTTGGGGCGGTTGCGGAAGGTGCCCAGGTTGCGCTCGAACGGGTCAGGCGAGAAGAAATGGTGAGGCGTCTGCACCAGCGCCAGGCGTGGGTCCTTGAGGAACCAGCCCACCGTCATCTGCAAGAAGGAGCGCACCGGCACATGGTCGCAGTCGAAGATCGCGACCAACTCGCCGTCGGTGACGCCCAGGGCGTGATTCAGGTTGCCAGCCTTGGCGTGCTTGTTGTCGGGACGGATGATGTATCCAACACCCATTTCGTCAGCAAAGGCGCGGAAGTTATCGCGGCGGCCATCGTCGAGCAGGTAGATGCGCAGACGCTCGCGCGGCCAGTCCAGACCCAACGCCGCGAGCACGGTGGTGCGCACCACCGAGAGGTCTTCGTTGTAGGTGGGGATCATCAGATCCACGGTCGGCCACTCGGTAAGCTGCTCCGGCAGGTTCGCCGGCTTGCGCTCCAGTGGCCAGCAGGTCTGGATATAGCCCAGGATCAGCACGAACCAGGAATAGGTCTCGGCGATCAGCAGGGTCAGACCGCACACCAGGTCCAACGTGTCGTTCCAGTTCAGCGTGGAGGTGTAGCGCCACCACAGGTAACGGCAGGAGATGATCGTCGAGAGGATGATCAGCATCAGGGTCGGGAAGCGACCGGGCATGTGGCGCACCAGCATGGCGATGCCCCACAGCAGCAGAATGAACATCAGCTGGGCCAGGTAGCCGAATGGTTCGGTCACGCACAGCAGCGCCAAGGCAAGGGCGCACACCGTGAGCACGAAGTAGAACGCGCGCCGGGCGCCTTTGCTCAGGCTGCGCAACTGTTGGGCGGCATCACGCTGCCAGGTGCTGGTGCGCACTTGGCCCGGGACCTGCCGCAACCGCTCGACCAAATGCGCGCGCAGCAGCCGGATGCGTTGCCGCATAGCGACGGCGCCCTCGCACAAGGCACGCCAACCCCGCGCCAGCGCCGACGGCGCGCGAGGTACCGGCTCGCGCCGGATCAACAACCAGGCGCCCTGAATCAGCAGGCGCAGCGGGTCGCCCAAGGTCGGGCGCTTGCCCGCCACTTGCGGGAACAGCCGCTGACGATCGGCCAGCAGCGCTTGCCAGGCCGGGGACTCCAGGCGCAGCAGAAGAAAAGCCAGCCAAGTGCCCAAGGTGAACACCAGCGCGGTCAGCCGCCCGGCACCTCGAGTGGTGTAGTAGCGGTAGGCGTTCGACGGCGAAAGCTTCACGACCGTCGCCTCGTCAGGCAGCGCACGGCCAGGCTCTGCACATCACGGGAGGCCAGGCTCTGTGGCGCGTAGTGACCGACCGGTGCCTTGCAGGCCAGGGCTTCGACGAACGCCTCGTCGCGGTGCACTACCTGCAACGGTAGGCGACTGTGATAAAGCTTGCGCCAGACCATCAACACGTCGCTTTGCAAGCGGCTGGCCGGGTCGAATCGGTTGACCAGAAGCAAATCGAAGCGCTCGGGTCTCTGGCGCTCCAAGAGTATGTGACTGCTCATTTCAGCTTCCGCGACCAGCACGCGCACATCCACCTCCAACTCGCGCAGAGCACCCGTCGACGGCAGGTCGAACAGCAGCCAGTCAAAATGACTGGCCAATTGCGCCGCACGCGCATTCCAGATAGCGGGATCGCGCGTTCCGGTCAGCCTGGCGTGGGCCGACTCGCTCACCTCGCCGAACGGCATCACGTACAAGCCGTCGTACACTTCGTAGACCTGCTCGCCAAAAGGGCGACTATCCAGATCGGCGCAGGCCCAGCCGTCACAGCCGGCCAGCGGCAGGTTGAAATGAAGACCCAACAGGTTTTCCGGGCACAGGTCGACCAACAACACCCGCTCGCCCAACTCTCGCAGGGCATGCCCCAGCGCAGCGAGCATGGCGCTACGTCCAAGGCCGCCACGCAGCCCGTGCAGCGCGAGGCTGGTCATCGCGCGGTGGCCTTGGGCGTTGGAGCTATTTCAGGAGCGAGGTCACTCATGGACTTCGCGCAGCTTTCTCCCAGCAAGGGCCAGCGCCGCAGGGCTTCGCGCACCCCGACCATCAAAGAGATGTCCTGGTAGTTCAGCTCTGGCATGTCCAGGTGCTGACGGAGCCGGGCGATATCATCGCTACGATCGGCAGGATCGGCTTTCCTTGTCATCACTTGCTCTCCTTCGGAATCGGTTGCCAGTCAGGCTGGCCTTTGAGGCGCATATAGCTGGTGCCTTGGAAGTCCATCACCTGGGCACCGGAGGTTTCAGCGACATGTTCGGTGGTGGGCAGGTCTTTCAGCACGCCCGGCAGATCCAGGACCTGGCCAGCCCCCTGATTGGCGTAGACGCGCGACAGCAGTTCGGACAGCGCCAGGTAGCTCGTCGGCGTCGAGACATGCAGGGGCTCGTTGCGCGCCGGTTGATCCATGCCGATGAACTTGATCCCCACAGGTACATGGGTGATCGACGGCGTAGGGATCTCACGCATGCCCGGTAGCTGCATGCGGTCGCCGTGCAGGGCCGCGCCATGCTCGGGCACGATGGCCACGACGACCCGTCGGCCGCTGTGCTGCAGCTCATCGAGGAACTTGCCCAGGTCATCGAACAGACGGGTTGCGCGGGTGTTGTAGTCCGCCGCGCGCGTGCCGCCGTCGGCGGTCACCACCCGGTTACCATCGTGCAGGCTGATGGTGTTGTAGAACAGCGACACATGCGCAGCTCCCGAGGCCTTGCGGCGCCCCCACCAGCCCTGCAGGACCTCCAGGTCGCTGGCGATCGGCGAGCCGTCGAAGCCGACCAGCGAGCGGCGGAAATCGCTACTCGAGAGCGCCGGCGACGGCATGTGCTGGCTAGTGATGTCCCCCAGGAAATCATCGAAATGGCCACTGTGGTTAAGCAGCGTTTGGCGCTCGAAGCCAAGCCGGGCGAGGTTTTCGAACAGCAAGCATTGCTCAGGGGCTGGCTTGTAGAGCATTTCATGCGAGGGCTGGCCACAGCTGGCGCGCAACACGCGGATCGCGGCCGGGCCACTGTATGAGGTAGCCGAGTTGAACTGGTCGAAGATCACGTCCAGGCGCGAGAACAGCGGGTTTTCATGCAGGCCGACAGCGGTGAGGTCATCCCAGGCCAAGGAGCAGACGTTGATCACCAACAGATCGAAAGGTTGCTCGTCGGGCCTGACTACCGGGAACGCGGTGACCCGCTGGCGCTCGCTGTCGAAGAAGCTATCGAGCTTGGCGTTGAGCGTGGCATCGTCTGCCGCCACGGCGGCCGCCTTCTGGGTGGCGACGTCGGTCACCACCTGGCGCGAGGTGACCGGTGTGATCGACGGCAATCCGCTTGTGGCCAGCCACAGCAGCCCAACCACGCTCAAAGTGCTCAGGCGCAACCAGTGTCGCAGGTAGAAATAGCCCACCATCGTCAACAGTAAAGCGCCCATCAAATGCCAGTTGATGAAGCGGCCCAGCAGTTCCAGCATGTAGTCAGGCGTGAAATCGAGCACACCGGGCTGCGCAAGCAGACGCTCGAATGGCGGCAGCCAGGTGTCCTGGTAAAACAAAGCAACACCAATTGGCACGGCCACCAGCTGCCGCACGACACGCAACCAGCGCCCTGGCAGTGGCACCATCAGGAAGGCTGCGAACAGCAGGTTGGGCAACGGCTGGAAGTCCAACAGCCCCGCGGCGAGCATGACGAACTTCGCCAGGAAATACAGGTTCCAGGCGCCCAGGCCCGGCCAACGGGACAATGGGTGGGCGATGACCATCGAATTACTCATGCTTCTCCCCGCGTCGACGCACGCCTGCAGCCTTCATGTGACGCGGCGGCAAGCGGTGCTTCAACCACGCCTGCACCCAGGCTTTCAGGCGCAACAGGACGAATGCCAGGGCCAGCGTCCCAAGCGCACTAATGCCGATGACTTGCAGCAGTTGCTCGAAATTCATGCCTTGCCTCGTCGTGGCAGCGATATGGGCCTAGGCTGCAACACGGCACGGACCTTGGACATCGGCACGCTGGCCGCATCGGCAACCGGCGCCACCGGCTGCGTCTCATCCATGAATGCAGGCGCGCCGAGGCTTTCAGGCGTGACAAGCAGTTCCCGGCCGATGAACAGCTCCCGCCAGGACAATTGGAAAATGTGGTCCAGCGCTTGCTCGACGCCTTCGGCGCGGCAAGCGAACAGGAACAGGTACAACATGTCGTCGACCACGCAGGCGATATCCCCGTCGCGGCGGAAGATACTGCGTGAACACGCTTGCAAGGAGGACAGACCAGGGGCGGGACGCAGCACCAGTAGCTGGTGGACGATTTCCCCGTTGCGCATGCCCTGCCACATCTGCAGCACGGCATCGGCGAAGGCGCGCGGTGAGACCAGGCCCGATATCGGCAGCGGCCGCAGGCGAGCCAGCAACGCATCGAAGTCAGCCGGCAGACGGCGACGCCAGGTGTAGCCCTGGATGCTGTCGACCTGAGTCAGGAAGCGTGAAAGACTGGCGCCGAAAGGCACGATCAAGCTGGCACCGCAGGCCAGCAGCAATTGCTCGTCCTGATAGCGAAGCGTTGGTGCCATTTCGCGCACCACCAGTTTCAGGGCGTTGCCCCGCAACAGGCGCAGGGTGTGCAGTTGCCGCGCGAGAACGTCCAGGCGCTGCCCGCCGTCCATGGGGAAGATCACGGTGGCGGACACCGCCACACCAGCCCTAGCACCCAGTTCGCTGATGCTATCGAACAATTGCCAGTGCTCGGAGAAGGCCGGCGCGCCTTCCAGCACCTGTCGCTGGGCCAGGAACAGAAGCTCGTCGCCGCCGGTCTCGGCCAACGGTTGAGGACGGCCTGCAAGCACGAAACCACCGGTGTGACGCGTCAGTTCGATATCTTCGGTGCCAACGACACCCAGCGCGTTGCGCCAATAATGCAACAGGTAACGTACCCCACCCTGGCCACGATAGAGCTGGGCCAACCCATCGAGATCCTGGTTGCACCTACGCAGTTGCTCGAGCAGCCAGACGCTCTGCCCTTCGCTGACCATCAACAGGACACTGCCCGCATCACGAAGGCTGTCGGCCATCTCGCGACACCAACTCCCTATATCGCTGTCCTCCCAATCCGTCGCCGATACCCGGGCCACGATCATGCGACCGGTCGGGTCGATGCGTGGCAGGTCTTGGGCAAGATGGCGTACGGCATGAGGCTGGGCTTGGTACAAGGCGAGTTGCCCCGGTCCACGGTCAGGAGCAAGCCCATCGACGATTTCGCGCACCCCCTGCGCACTGTCGATCAGCGTCGCTTTGGCATCGCCTGTCATTGCCTCGATGACCTGGCGGCAAATCGCGCTGGCATCTTCGGCCGTGTCACAGGCCACCCAGTACAGTCCTTGGGTGTGGAACTGGCAGTGCTCGGCACTCAGGCCGGGGATGACCAAAGAAGGAATGATATTCGCCAAAACTATGACTCTGTAATTCAGGACCGACGTTTTACCGATAGATGCCGCACATCCATTTGTCGGAGATCAAAAATATCGGTGCACTTTGTCAGAACGCAAAGCGTCAAAAAAACATCAGATCAAAGAGCACAGCTTAGCAGGCGTCAATTGTACAGCAGTCCCGGAGAATAGTGTCAATTCGCTGGTCGGCATCCTCAAAGACCCAAACCAGCACGCCTGTTCCAGACAGCCTAGACGCCGATTCACAGGAAACAAGTTTCATTGCGCCCCCGTGACGATCATCACAAATCTCTTGGAATAGCCCCGCGCAAACGCTTGCGCATCATGCCTTGTAAAGCTTCGAAAATCCTCGGATGGTGCGGATTTATCGCTGCATGAAGTAGCGCTTCCCTTACTAGGGGACTTCCTTCACGATAGCCGTTCTTCGCGCCATGCCAATCGGCTCAGCGCCTGTTATCGCGTTGGTTTGACACCCCCTTCGCTGCTTTCTAGTGTTATTGGATCCAATTTCTATCAAGGCAGACGTCCACGTGGCCGAAAAACCCCGACTTCTGAAAACTGTTCTGGGCGGCGAACAGGTGCCAGCGCATCTGGCACGCAGCGTGATCGAAGAGCGTCTGCGCAGCGCCATTGTCGACGGCCGCCTGCCACCTGGAACCGCCCTGCGGCAGCAGGAGATCGCCACGTTGTTCGGCGTCAGCCGCATGCCCGTGCGCGAAGCCCTGCGCCAGCTGGAAGCGCAGTCCCTGCTGCAAGTGGTGATGCACAAGGGCGCCGTGGTTGCCCCACTGATCGGCGAGGATGCGGTTGATACTTATGAATTGCGAGTCATGCTCGAGTCCGAGGCGCTACGCCAGTCGGTTCCCTTGCTCGAACCAGAAGACATCGCCCTGGCACGCGGCTATATCCAGCAGTTAGAGCACGAAACCCGCCATGCCGAAATCGGCCGTCTCAACCGCTTGCTGCATATGACGCTCTACAGCAAGGCGCGCAACCAGAAGCTGCTGCGCATGATCGAGATCGAACTCAACGAGGAAGAACGCTTCCTGCGTTTCCACCTGTCCTCGATGGGCCTGGGCAAGCTGACTCAGGACGATCACATTGCGTTGGTCGATGCCGCCAGCGCAAAGCAGGTGGACGATGCCGTCAGCGTACTGGAGCGGCACCTGAACAACGCATCGCGCACTATTCGCAACTATCTGGACAGCCAGGCAGCACGCTAAAACCTGCAGGTAGGGCCCGCAAGACGAGCCCACCGTTTAAGGAAGTTGCAAAATAATTCCAGCCCGCCAACAATGAGACTTATTATCATTAATACCTAACAGCACAGCGCGCCTCCATGTCTTTCAGAGATTCCGTGCATACGCTCTACAGCCATCATCACGGCTGGCTGCACAATTGGTTGCGCAGCAAGCTGGGCAATGCCGCCGACGCCGCAGACCTCGCCCATGACACCTTCGTGCGTCTGCTGCAACGCGATCACCTGGAACTCAACGCCCCGCGCGCCTTTCTGCGCACGATAGCGCGTGGCTTGCTGATTGATCACTGGCGACGTGAAGAGGTTGAACGAGCCTACCTCGAAGCGCTGGCCAACCTACCGCTGGCCGAAGCGCCCTCGGCCGAAACCCGTGAACTGATGCTGGAACTGCTCGAGCGCATTGCGCGCATGCTCGACGGCCTCAAGCCCAAGGTCCGCCGCGCCTTCCTGCTCGCCCAATGCGAAGGACTGAGCCACAAGGCAGTCGCCGAACAAATGGGCATCTCCCTGCGCTCTGTCGAACGTTATGTGGCGGACGCGCTGTATCACTGCTACCAGTTGCGTTATGACGATGAGCCATGACCCGATAGGCGTCTGCCCGCCTTCGCCCAAGGTAGTCAAACAAGCCATCCAGTGGCTCCTGCGCCTGCGTGAAAGTGGCCATACCCCTGCGCTGCAGCTGCAATGCGAACAATGGCGCAGCGCCGATCATGCGCATGAAGTGGCCTGGCAGCGTGTCGTGAGCCTGCACCAGGATCTGGACCTGCGTGCCATGGCGGGCGTCAACGTCGCCCTTCAGACCCTCGAAACCAGCCAACGCCGCTTGAACCGACGCCAGGCACTCAAGCTGTTAGGCGGGGTCGCCTTGGTCGGTACGGCTGCCTGGCTGGGCAAGGATCAACAGGCACTGAGCAGTTGGGCCTCGGACTACGCCACAGGCACAGGCGAACGCCGAAGCATTGCACTTGAGGACGGCTCATTGCTGCAGCTCAACACCCGCAGCGCCGTGAATTTGACCTTCAACGAACGCCAGCGGCTCATCCAGCTGCGCCAGGGTGAACTCATGCTCACTTGCAATGACGCCCAGCGCCCCTTGTTAATCCAGACCCGTGACGCCCTCCTCGAAGACTTCGACGGCCAGGTCGTGGTGCGTCAGGACGCCGATTGCACACGCATCAGCGTCAGCCAGGGCAAGGTAGCCCTGCACCGGCCCGATGGCGCGCCGTTGCAGTGGATCACCCCTGGCCAGACCTGGCGCGTGGATGCCCTCGGGCCGCGACCGATCGAACGACAGCCGATGGACGCCAGCGCTTGGACCGAGGGCCTGATTGTCACCCGCGACATGCGTCTGGCCGACTTCCTGGCGGAGGTGAGCCGCTATCGCCATGGCTACCTGGGATGCACTGAGGACATCGCCGACCTACGGCTGTCTGGCGTGTTCCGCC
This sequence comes from Pseudomonas sp. HMSC08G10, assembly GCF_001808425.1. Taxonomy (NCBI): domain Bacteria; kingdom Pseudomonadati; phylum Pseudomonadota; class Gammaproteobacteria; order Pseudomonadales; family Pseudomonadaceae; genus Pseudomonas; species Pseudomonas sp. HMSC08G10. The sequence continues at coordinate 245,548 of NZ_KV793294.1, forward strand.
TGGAGGACACCGACAAACTGCTTCAATTGTTGCCGCAGACGCTACCGGTGCTCGTTCGTCAACGCACCCGCTGGTGGGTTCGCCTGGAACGGGTGGCCTGATTTTTTCATTTCCTGCAGGTTTTTCTGGCGGGTTTTTCTCGCAAGTCCGGCTAGGACAGTAAGCGACTCCTTCAGCCCTTACCGAACCCACGGACCTTTTCCATGCCAGATGCCTTGTCTCAACTGAACACCGTCGATACGAATGATTTTCGACCTGTCTTAAATTGCGTTTTTTTCGGCCGAGCCATACGCGCAGCCCTGCTCGGCACGACCCTCGGTTTCTTAGGCGTTGCTCCGCATGTCCTGGCCGCCGATCCGGTGGGTATGAGCCAGCCGTACTCGATCCCCGCCGGAAATCTGGATGACGTGCTCAACCAGTTCGCCCGCCAGGCGGGCATCACCTTGTCGAGCACCCCGCAGATGACAGGTAAGCTGCAATCGCCTGGCTTACGGGGCCAGTACGCCATCGACCAGGCCCTGCGCCAGTTGCTCAACGGCACTGGGCTGGAAGCCGTCAGCCAGGACGGAAGCAGCTATGTGCTGCGTGCGCAGCCTGAGGATGCTGCGCTGTCGTTGCCAAGCACCGACATCCGCAGCTTCACCCTGGGCAATGCCTTGGGCAGCATGGAAGGCTACAACGCCACTCACAGCCAAGTGGCCACCAAGACCAGCATGCCGATCTTGGAAACCACCCAGTCGGTCTCGGTGGTCACTCGCCAACAGATGGACGACCAGGGCTCCCAGACCGTCGCCCAGGCCATGCGTTACACCCCTGGCGTCTTGACCAACCCCTACGGCGCGACCCATCGCTACGACTACGTAGCCATGCGCGGCTTCAACGACGGGTCTGTGGATAACATCTACGTAGACGGCCTGAAATCCATGGGCGATAACGGCACCTACAGCACCATGCAGGTGGATCCGTACTTCCTGGAGCGCATCGACATCCTCAAGGGGCCCTCCTCCGTGCTGTATGGCCGCAGCTCACCAGGCGGGCTGGTGGCACTGACCACCAAGAAGCCACTGTTCGATCCTTACCATCAGATCCAGACCACAGTTGGCACCCAGGGCCAGCGTGGCATGGGTTTCGACTTCAGCGGCCCGCTGGATGACGACAAACGCATCGCCTATCGCCTAACTGGTCTTGCGGACGCTTCCGACACTCAATTCGATCACAACAAGGAAGAGCGCTACGCAATCGCACCTGCGGTCAGCATCGACTTTAGCGAAGACACATCACTGACCTTGCAGGCCTACCTGCAGCACGACCCCAATGGCGGTTATCACGGCGGCAACCCGGCCGATGGCATGCTGCACCCTCGCAACGGCCTGCGTTTGTCCGACCACTTCTTCGAGGGCGAACCGGACATCGACGATTACGAGCGTACCCAGCAGTCGTTCAGCTACCAATTCGAACATCGCTTCAATGATGTCTTCACCGCACGTCAGAACTTCCGCTATCAAGATTCGGATGTGTCGATGGACCAGGTCTATTCGGCTGGCTGGGCGGATGCCACCAGCAACATCCTCAACCGCGCCTATACCGGCGGCGACGAACGCCTGCATTCGTTTATCGTCGATAACATGCTCCAGGCGGAATTCTTCACAGGCGCTGCTAAACACACCGTTTTGCTCGGCGCCGACTATCAGCGGCGCAAGGCCGATGTGACCTGGCGCTACGGCACTGTCGATCCGTTGGATGCCGGTAACCCGCACTATGGCAACGGCAACCTTCAGGTCCTCGGCGAAAACAACTACCTGCGGCGTCTGCAGCAAACCGGCGTGTACCTACAGGATCTGGTCGAACTGGACCAATGGCGCTTCTCCCTGGGACTGCGTCAGGACTGGGTCAAGGTATCGGAGGAGAACCGCGACACCGATACCAAGGTCAACGATGACCGTTCCAAGTTCACCACCCGTGCGGGTGTGCTGTACCTGTTCGAAAATGGCGTTGCGCCTTACGTGAGCTACTCCGAGTCATTCAACCCCAACACCGTATCCGACCAGAACGGCCGTCCGCTGGCGCCGACCGAAGGCACGCAGTGGGAGACCGGTATCAAGTACCAACCGCCCGGCACGGACAACTTGTTCACGGCCTCGGTGTTCCGCATCGAGCAAGAGAACCTGGCCTCCAAGCAACCGAACGAAGAGTTCTATCGTGCGGTGGGCGAGGTTCGCTCCCAGGGCCTGGAGCTGGAAGCCCATGTGCAGGTGACCGACAGTCTCAAGCTGATCGGGGGTTACACCTACACCGACATCGAATACACCAAATCGATGCCGAGCTTGGTGACCCCAGGCCTGGACAATAAAGGCCGCTCGCCGACCCAGGCGCCGGAACAGATGTATTCGCTGTGGGCCGACTACAACTTCCTCCAAGGCCCGCTTGATGGCCTGCGCCTGGGTGGCGGCGTGCGTTATGTGGGTTATAGCTGGGTCGATGCGGAAAACAGCATGAAGGTGCCCTCCTATACCTTGTTCGACGCCTCGGTCGGTTATGACCTGGGCAAGGTCGGGCTCAAGGGAATGGATGTGCGACTCAATGCCAATAACCTGACCAACGAATCCTACGTCGCGTCTTGTGCGAGCCTGAACTACTGCTACATGGGCGAAGAACGCAATGTCAGTGCCACGGTCAGCTATCAGTTCTGACTCGTTCCTTTCCATGCTCGAAGCCAGCTCCTGACCCAGGTGCTGGCTTTTTCGTTTCCGGCGCTTTCCTGGAGCTCTGTAAATGCGTCAACTCTATGTCTTGTTGCACCGCTACCTTGGCCTGGCCACGGCAGCGTTTCTGGCCGTCGCCGGCCTGACTGGCAGCGTGCTGGCCTTCCACCACGAACTCGACGAATGGCTCAACCCAGGTTTCTACGAAGCTTCGGCCACCGGGGCGCTGCAACAACCCGGCGCGCTTGTGGACAAGTTGCAGACCCAGTATCCGCGGCTGCAAGTCTGGTACATGCAATATCCACAGGAGGCGGGGCACTCCGCGCTACTGGCGATGGTTCCACGCAACGATCCACAGTCCGGCAAGCCCTATGACGAGAAGAACACCGTGTTCTATCTCGATCCGGTCAGCGGTGAGACTTTGGGCCAGCGCTACTGGGGCGAATGCTGCTTCTCACGCGAGAACTTCATGCCGTTCATGCTGGAGCTGCATTACAGCCTGACTCTACCGGGTAATTGGGGGATTGTGCTGATGGGTGTGGTGGCGATCCTCTGGGTCGTGGATTGCCTCATCGCTGTATTACTCACCCTGCCCCGCGGGCGGCCGTTCTGGCGCAAATGGAGCACCGCCTGGAAGATCAAGGGCGGGCACGCGTATCGACTGAACATGGATATCCACAGGGCCAGCGGCTTATGGCTGTGGCTACTACTGTTGCCCATCGCCATCAGCAGTGTGGCGATGAACCTGCCGGCTCAGGTCTTCAAACCCGCCATTTCGTTGTTTTCACCCGTTGAGCCGAGTGTCTACGAAGCCCGGGGCGTCATGCCCAAGGAAGCCCTGGGTGTGACGCAGCTTTCCTATCAACAGGCGTATCAACGCGCGCAGGAGGAAGGCGCAAGGCTTGGACTGAGCGCACCGATCGGTGAGCTCTATTACAGCTTCGAGTACAACTTTTATGGCGCGGGGTTTGGCCAGCATGATACGCAAGCCCATGGTAAGTCCTGGCTGTTCTTTCACGGCACCGATGGCCAGCTAATAGGTCAGGAAATTGCCGGACAAGGCACGCTGGGTGAGCAGTTCTATCGTTTGCAGCTTCCCATTCATGGGGGGCGCATCATCGGAGTCGCGGGGCAGGTGCTGATTGCGATTTTGGGGGTGGTGATCGCAGTGTTATCGATCACAGGGGTGTACATCTGGTGGCGCAAGCTACAGGCACGACGTAGCGGTAAGGTGCGCAGAACAGCAGTGTGACAGCCGGAAAAGACAAAGCCCCTGTTCGCATCGCGAACAGGGGCTTTGGGTTTGAATCTTGACGATGACCTACTCTCACATGGGGAAGCCCCACACTACCATCGGCGATGCGTCGTTTCACTTCTGAGTTCGGGATGGGATCAGGTGGTTCCAACGCTCTATGGTCGTCAAGAAATTCTGTGTGCAGGCCCGTCCCTCGGACGTGCCTGCGAATTTCTCGTCTCTCTACTTAAAGACAAAACCCCTACCTGCTCACGCAGATA
>NZ_KV793295.1:0-2827 GCF_001808425.1 Pseudomonas sp. HMSC08G10
AGGTAGGGGTTTTGTCTTTTCTGGTGCCGACCATTTTCTCCCTCTGTTGCTCGAGTACTGCCTTTCTGTGGGCCCTTTTCCTATGCAAGCCCCCGGGCCGTGGCTATCATGCCAGCCTAATTCCAAGTCGAGACTGGCATGCTGAAGTTGTTGAATCTCCTCAAGGATGGCCGGTTCCATTCCGGGCAGGCCCTAGGGGAAGCAATGGGGGTGAGTCGCAGCGCCGTGTGGAAGCAGCTGCAGCACCTGGAAAGCGAATTGAACCTTGTTATTCACAAGGTGCGTGGTCGTGGCTATCAATTGGCCGTACCGCTGACTTTGCTCGAGTCTGAGGTTATCCATAAGCACGGCCGGGGCGATCATTGGCCGCTTTGGATTCACGAGACAATAGATTCCACCAATGCCGAAGCTCTACGTCTTATTGCTCGGGGCGAGTCCGCGCCGTTTCTCGTTTTGGCGGAGCAACAGACAGCTGGCCGGGGTCGGCGCGGGCGCCAATGGATGAGTCCTTTCGCTGAGAATCTCTATTACAGCCTGGTTCTGCGGGTCGAAGGCGGCATGCGCCAGCTCGAAGGGCTGAGCCTGGTCGTAGGATTGGCGGTCATGCGCACCTTGCAGGTGTTCGGTTTGGATGCTGCCGGCTTGAAATGGCCGAATGATGTGCTGGTGGGAGAGCGGAAAATTGCGGGCATCCTGCTGGAGTTGGTCGGCGATCCTGCGGATGTATGTCATGTAGTGCTGGGTATCGGTATCAATGTGAACATGCAGAGCAATGACCGGGTCGATCAGCAGTGGACTTCGATGAAGCGTGAGGTAGGTGGGTCAATCGACCGCAACCGTCTGGTCGCGCAGCTCAACCAGCAACTGCAGCATGAGTTGGCCCGTCATCGTCGTTACGGGTTTGCGGCATTCCAGGAAGAGTGGGAGCAGGCAAACCTGTGGCAGGGGCGCACAGTGTCCCTGATTGCAGGTAGTAACCGTATCGATGGTGTGATGCTTGGGGTTGATGGGCTAGGCGCCTTGCGTCTCGAGGTCGAAGGTGTGGAAAAGAGCTTTAGTGCTGGAGAGCTCAGTTTGAGGTTGCGTGATGATTCTTGAGCTCGACTGCGGAAATAGTTTCATCAAGTGGCGTGTAATTCACGCCGGCGATGCGACCATTGTGGGTGGAGGCATAGTCGATTCTGATCAGGCACTGCTGGCCGAAGTGTCAGCGTTGCCTTCCGTGCGCCTCAGTGGTAGCCGGATGGTGAGTGTGCGCAGCGAAGAAGAAACCGACGCGCTTTGCCTACAGTTGGCACAGCATTTCGGTGTCCGGGTGCTAGTTGCTCATCCTGCCCGTGAAATGGCGGGCGTGCGCAACGGATACGACGATTATCAGCGACTGGGTATGGATCGCTGGTTGGCGGCACTGGGTGCGTACCATCTGGCAAAAGGGGCGTGCTTGGTCATCGACTTGGGCACCGCAGCCAAGGCGGACTTCGTCGCTGCGGACGGACAGCATTTGGGCGGTTACATTTGCCCGGGTATGCCGCTGATGCGTAGCCAATTGCGCACCCACACCCGTCGGATTCGTTACGACGATGCTTCAGCTGAGCGAGCTTTGATCAGTCTCGTGCCGGGACGCTCCACCGTGGAAGCTGTCGAGCGCGGGTGCGTGTTGATGTTACAGGGTTTTGCGCGCACGCAGATTGAGCAAGCACAGGTGTTATGGGGTGAGTCATTCACGGCGTTCCTTACCGGTGGGGATGCGCCTTTGGTAAGAGATGCCGTTCCTCAGGTTCGGGTGGTGCCCGATCTGGTCTTTGTCGGTCTGGCCATTGCCTGTCCACTGGGTTGAGGTGCCTATGCGTTGGTTGTTTCTGCTATTGGTGGTGCTCAATATCGCTTATTACGTCTGGCATCAACAGGAGGCGCCTCTGAAGGCCAAGGAGGTTGCGCCTCTTTCCTTGTACAAAGGTAGTCAGCAAGAAATCCGCCTATTGCGTGAAACAGGCGCTTCAGCGCCGGCCAAGCGCCGCGATGAATGCCTGGTTGTCGGAGGGGTTCAGACTCAAGAGCAGTTGGACGCGCTACGTCAGCGCCTGGTAAGCCTGGATATTTCGACAGCGGAGGTGCCAGGCCAATTGCCAGGTGCTGATGGGCGCTGGCTCAAAGTTGCGGCCGAAAGCGAGCGTTTGCTGGACTCTGCGGTGCTCTCAAGTCTTTCCAAGGATTTCAAAGACTTAAAACACAAAATTATTTTATGCGAGGGTATTGCAACTGGTGAATAGCTTGATAGAATGGCGCCCGCTTCGCAGGGAACACCACTGAGGTGGTAAGACCGGAAGCTGTTGTCAAAGTAGCTAACCTCAAGATTTTAATGAGAAAAAGCTTGACAGCAGGACGGCAAGAGTTGAAAATGCCGCCCACACTCAGGAGGGGTTCCCGAGTGGCCAAAGGGATCAGACTGTAAATCTGACGTCTTCGACTTCGAAGGTTCGAATCCTTCCCCCTCCACCAGTTTAGCGAGAGCCGCAAGCTCCGCGGGTATAGTTTAGTGGTAGAACCTCAGCCTTCCAAGCTGATGATGCGGGTTCGATTCCCGCTACCCGCTCCAAGTTTGCTGTTGTTGCGCAAAGTGTTACGCTCTTGTAGCTCAGTTGGTAGAGCACACCCTTGGTAAGGGTGAGGTCAGCGGTTCAAGTCCGCTCAAGAGCTCCATATAAACAAGGCAGATATGAAAATATCTGCCTTTGTTTTATCAGTTGTAGTGACTATTTCTTCTGCGGAGGACTGTATCGATGGCTAAGGAAAAGTTTGATCGTTCCCTTCCCCACGTTAACGTCGG
>NZ_KV793296.1:0-1697 GCF_001808425.1 Pseudomonas sp. HMSC08G10
TTCTTCGCCTCCTTTGGCTCGGGGCTGCGGGGGGACGGATCGATAAAAAGTCGGTTGGGTATATCGACGAAGAGCTTTTTGCATACCGGTGAAATACCGGGGTATGCCGAAAAGGTTGCGGGTGTGGTGCGGGCGTCGAATCTGCTCAAGAAGGGGACCTACCTAGCCATGACAATCGAGGTGGGTTCTACAGCAGCATCCATCTATAAAGCTTGCACTCTGGGGCGTGAGGAGGAGTGTAGGAAAGCGAAGTATGTGGAGGGTGGGGCATTAGTAGGTGGTATGAGTGGGGGAGTGATTGGAGGGGCTCTTGGTTCACTGAGTGGCGGCATAGTATGTGGTGCACTTGGTGTCTCATCCGTCGGAACAGGGGCATTGGTTTGTTCTGTACTGGGCGGGGCGACGGGAGGGGCCTTATTAGGCTCGGGTGGCAGCGAGGCAGGTGGGAAAATCGGACTGCATCTGTATGAAGAGGGGGCGTGGTGAGTGCTGCCGGTACTGTGAGTTTAATCCTATTAATATGTATGATTGTTGTGCCTGTCGTATTGATATATTCGTCTTGGCGTTATTTGAATTATGTCGAGTCGTTGATGCAGCAGAGTGAATGGGTACTGGCGAACCAGCAAAACTATGCTAGAGCGGGGCTTCCGGGAAAAGTTATTCGTCTCTGCTCTATTGCACTGATGTTATGCCATTCAAATTTCTTTATTCGCCGAGGGTTGGCTAACCCTGATGATGTGAAAAATTTTCCGCAGCACATAAGGAGAGCTTTGATTTTCTTGTTGTTTTCTATGTATTTTGTGGCGGTGGCAATAGTTGTTTTTAATTTTGTTTGGCCGCCTACCTCTGTCGAGTAAGGCTGGCGAAGCAGTGCTACCACTGGGGCGCATTTGCGAGGCTGAGGCAGCAGCTGCGCGTCTTCGGAGGCGCAGCGGGGGAGCCTTAGGCGGGGCCTTGGGGAGTAATTATGGTGGAGAGATAGGGTTAAAATTTTATGAAGAGGCTACGTAGTGATGTTTAGTGTTGGGCTGTTGATAGGCTTGATTATATTAGGTTCTCTGTGTCTTGTGGTTTTGGTTCTGATGTATGTTTCGTGGCGTTATGTGGATTATCTAGAGTCTTTAATGCCTAGGAGTGAGTGGGTGTTAGGGAATAAAAGAAATTTTTCCGATGCGGGTCTGCCTGGAAAAATGGTCCGTTTCGGCTCAATTTCTATGATGTTGGCTTTTTCAAAATTCAGTGTCCGCAAGGGCATGGCCAACGCTGACGATATAAAGCGCTTTCCGAAGCATATAAAGATTATGTTGGTTTCGTTTCTCTTTTTTACATACTTCGTGCTTGGGGCGCTTCTTGTCGCTAATTAAGTTTCGTCTAGGTAGCAGAGACTGGCGATGCAGTGCTACAACTGGGGCGCAATGCGCCCCTAATCCCAGCCACGCCAATTCCTAGGCTCCGGGGTTCTTCAACGGTGTTTGTAGTACTTTTCGTTGTTTGATCTTTTACCGCGTTTACGCCGTTGCCGCGTGCTTCATACGTCCCTACTCTCGATCCGCTGTTGGTGCTGAATCATTAAGGGAAATACGTATGAGGTACATAAGTGTCTGAAGCCCGGTCGTTTATCAATCTTGAAACCAAAAATTATGAATCGCTTAAATCAGAGCTGATGCTTTCACGAAATCAACTCGCGAAATTCGATA